>CANOFQ010000333.1 GCA_947565325.1 uncultured bacterium | reverse complement strand
CAGATCGTCCTCTGCAAGGGACTGAACAACGGCATCGACAGAAGGAGGGAGGAGCTCTTCGAGGAATATCTGGAGACCAAGTACTCCCATTTCCAGATGCGGTCTCTGGAGGATTATGAGCAGCTGAAGAAATCCTACATGGCAAAGACGAAGACTCAGTCGAAGTTCGTGAGGAACAGCCTCATGGACAATGTGAGGGAGCATTCCAACGGGGAGAGCGCCTTCCTGTATTTTTCGGAGAAGATTCAGGAAAACGGGCTTTATCTGCTGGACGAGCCGGAGAACAGCCTGTCGCCCCTGCGCCAGCAGGAGCTTCTGAAGTTTCTGGAGGACTCCGCCCGGTTTTTCGGCTGCCAGTTCATTATATCCACCCACTCGCCCTTCCTGCTGTCCATGAGGGGCGCAAAGATATACGACATGGACGAGGAGGTAGTGGACGTAAAGCGCTGGACCCAGCTGGCAGGCGTCCGGGCATACTATGACTTCTTTCAAAAGCATGAGAGGGAATTCGGCTAAGGCGGCATTGATAGGCTTTTTGCATTTGCCGCTTGTCAGTGTATCCGTGTGATTGTCTAATCCGGATAGGCCGGAACCAAAATTTTGCCACTTTGCGCAAGATTTCGCTGTTAAGTGCCTAAATGAGGGAGGTGTGAGTGATGACAAGCTACAGTGAACAGAACAAGAAGGCATGGGAATACAACGCCTATGAATTCTGGGTGGAGCAGTCGGGAAAGCCTGCTGAACGGGCTGAAAAAATCCTGAAGGATCCGGTGGGGGAGCTGAAGAAATATGGGGCCTACTTTGAAGCCTATGAAGGATATGAGGGGGTCAGAGTGGCGAACATATGCGGCTCCTGCGGCAAAAAGGCCGTTCCTCTGGCGGTTCTGGGGGCCCGGGTCACAGTTTTCGACATTTCCGAGGACAACAGGAGATATGCTCTGGAGGTGGCGGAATGTGCGGAGACGAGTATCGACTATCAGGTGTGCGATGTGCTGGAGATCGACAGAGGAAGGTATGGAGGCTGTTTCGACGTAGTTTTCATGGAGGGTGGCATCCTGCATTATTTCCATGACCTCCATGCGTTCATGGACATGATGCATTGTCTGCTGAAGCCCGGCGGCAGGATGATCTGCAGCGATTTCCATCCGTTCACGAAGATCAAGGACATTCTGGAATTAGAACAGCCGTCCAGCGGCTATTTTTCCACGGAGGTCTTCGAGGGAGAGATGGCCCACGCCCGTTTCTTTGAGGACGAAATCCGGGAAAAGATGCCTAAGTGCAGCTACCGAAAATACACTCTCAGCGAGATCCTGAACGCCGTCATAGACAGCGGCTTCGTGGTGCGGAGGCTTGACGAGCATCCCGCATGGACAAATCCTGATGTTCCGGGTGAATTCACCCTTGTGGCGGACAAGACTGGGGAGGAGTGACTGAGCTGCAGGCAGAAACAACAGCAGGCTGACTTGCCGCAGGCAGAAACAGTTTCGGCGAGGTGGCTCAGAAGAATAGGAGGTGGCTATGGCAAGGGTCGTGGGGCTCGGACATCAGGATTTCGGGCAGTTGATGAAAAACAATCTATTCTACATTGACAAGACCAGATTTATCAAGGAATGGTGGGAGGCCCAGGATGCGGTCACGCTGATCACCCGCCCCAGACGCTTCGGCAAGACTCTGAACATGAGCATGGTGGAGCAGTTCTTTTCCGTGGAGTACAGAGAGCAGGGAGGAATCTTCGGGAACCTTTCGATATGGAGGGAAGAGAAGTACAGAAGGCTTCAGGGGACACATCCCGTGATTGCGCTCAGCTTTGCGGAAGTGAAAGAGGTCACCTTTAAGGATGCCAGAAAAAAACTGTGCCAGATCATTGCAAATCTGTATAATAGATATGATTTTTTGCTGGAGGGGCAGTGCCTGAACGAGAATGAGAAGGAAGCTTACCGCAAGGTGACGGACGATATGGAAAATTACATGGCGTCAGGTTCCCTGAAGGCGCTGTCGGGCTATCTGAGCCGCTATTATGGAAAGAAGGTAATTATCCTGCTGGATGAGTACGACACGCCCATGCAGGAAGCATATGTATATGGATACTGGCAGGAGCTTGCGGAGTTCATGCGTGGCATGTTTAATGCCGCCTTCAAGACGAATCCCTATCTGGAGAAGGCCATCATGACTGGAATCACCAGAGTGGGAAAGGAATCCATATTTTCCGACCTGAACAATCTGACGGTTGTGACAACTGTGTCAGATTTGTATGCGGACAGCTTCGGATTTACCGAGGAGGAGGTCTTCGCCGCACTGGACGAATATGGAATGGAAGACAGAAAAGCACTGGTAAAGAGCTGGTATGACGGTTTTGTTTTTGGAAATGTGAGAGACATTTACAATCCTTGGTCCGTGCTGAACTATCTGAGGACGGGAAAACTGTCAGCATACTGGGCAAACACCAGCTCCAACAGTCTGGTGGGCAAGCTGATACAAGAGGGAAGCATAGACATAAAAACCACGATGGAATCGTTGCTGGAAGGGAATGTCTTTCGGACGCAGATAGATGAGCAGATCGTGTTCAGCCAGCTGGACACAGATGAGAGCGCCGTATGGAGCTTGTTTCTGGCCAGCGGCTATTTAAAGGCCGGGGAGCATCGGCTGAACGAGGAGAGCGGGGAAGAAGAATACTGTCTTTCCCTGACAAACAAAGAAGTTCAAATCATGTTCAACAAGATCATCCGGGGATGGTTTGCGGGGACGGCCTCCGCATATAATGACTTTGTGAAGGCGCTGCTGGCGGGGGACACAGAGGCCATGAACTGCTATATGAACCGGGTGGCGCTGGCCACCTTCAGCAGCTTTGACACGGGAAAGAAGCCCTCTGAGGATGCAGAGCCGGAACGCTTTTACCATGGCTTCGTGCTGGGGCTGATGGTGGAGCTGAGGGAGGAGTACAGCATCACATCTAATAGGGAAAGCGGATTCAGGCGCTATGACATTATGCTGGAGCCTAAGGGCATGGCAGCTGGGGAGTGCAGCGCAGATGCCGGAAACGGTCAAGGTGCTGGAAACGGCCAAGGTGCCGGCAGACTGAATTCCATGGCCGGAAAGAACGATGCAATCATAATAGAGTTCAAGGTGCATAACTCCAGAAGCGAAAAGACCATGCAGGACACGGTGGAGGCAGCCCTGAGACAGATCGAGGAAAGGCAGTATGAGACGGTGCTGCGGGAAAAGGGAATTCCGGCTGACCGGATCAGAAAGTACGGTTTTGCATTCTGTGGGAAGGAAGTCCTGATCGGATGAGGAGGCACATGACAGCAGACGATGCTTCAGATGATAGGTCAGAGTGACCACCCTGCTGCAAGCAGCGGGGTATTAGACCCGTGATGGAATAAAAGTCTGGATTACGGTACATTACAGCACGAGAGGGGAGACCGAAGTTCCCCTCTCGTTTTTCACTCATATTTAGTTGTAGTTGTCGATGCAGGGCTGGAACATGCTCTTGGTCACGCCACAGAGAGGGCAGCACCAGTCATCGGGAAGGGATTCGAAAGGGGTGCCGGGAGCAATGCCGTGCTCAGGGTCGCCTTTCTCAGGATCGTAGGTATATCCGCAGGGATTGCAAAAATATTTCTGCATAGGAATCAGCCTCCTTATATGATTTATGGTTGTTGATTTCAGGCCGAGGCGTTCGC
>CANOFQ010000332.1 GCA_947565325.1 uncultured bacterium | reverse complement strand
GCGGTCACCCACCTAGCATTGCTAGGAGTCAGAGAGCAGGAGGCGGCATTTTGGGTATCATACAGAAGAAGGGGGCAGCTCGCAGGGGCTGCTCTTTTGGCTTTAGCTGAGGGAAAGAGCGGGTCAGGAAAGCCGAAGCGAAAAATTTGACCGAAGAGTCGGATCTGGAAATCACGCCAAGAAAATCAGACCGAGAAAATCGGATCGTAAAATCGGATCGAGAGAGCCGGGGCAGAAAATATATGCAGGGGAGAATGAAAATTGAACAGGAAGTGGAAACTGAACAAATCTCAGCGGATGCAGATGAAGGCCTTCTTGTGTCTTCTGGGCTTTCTGCTGATTGCGCTGCTGCTTTTGGGCAGGCTGATCCTGGCGATCGTACATAGGGGGGAAGGGCAGGTGATTCCTCCTCGCATTCCGGTGGTGCAGCTTTTCCGGAACGTGTGGGTCATGGAGGTGGACAGTGAGGGGATCCTGATCTTCCGGGACGGGAACCGGGAGCGATACCCATGGGGGCCGGTGGCTTCGGAGGGGAGCGGAGACGCTGCTTCCGGCGCAGGGGAGTCTGGCGCTGGGCAGTCCGGCACCGTGGGGCCCGGCGCCGGGCAGGCGCTGTACGATCCGGGGCTGTCCGTCCGGGAGCAGGTGGCGGATGTGTGGCTGACGGACGGGTGTGTCACGCTGGTGAGCCCCAAGACGGACAAGATCAACGGAAGGATTCTCAGTGCCGATGCCTCCGGCATCGAGGTGGAGGGCTACGGCAGGCTGCCCCTGGCCCCGGACTATAGAGGCTACAGGCTCTATGACAGTCTTGAGATGTGTACGGCAAGGGATCTCTTCTTTGGGTATGACTATACAGATCTGTGCATGGAAAACGGGAAGATCTGCGGGATCCTCATGGCAAAGGAGGAGGCCATGGAGTATATCAGGGTGCTGCTGAAGACAGCTGATTACGCAGGAATCTTTCATGATCAGCCCCGGGTCACCTGCGATGTGCCGTATACGGTGGTCTACGGCCCCTATGGGGATCAGAAGCGAGAGGCCCATGAGGCGGGGGAGGAGCTGACGCTTGGCTATGACAGCGGCTACTTCGAGACGGACCGGGTCTATATCCTGCCGGACGTGCTGACGGGGAAGGTGTCCCTCGCCAGCAGCAACCGCCGCCAGGGAGTCCCCTCCTATCGGGGGAAAATGGAGTTCCTGCGCACGGAGAAGGGGATCGTGGCTGTAAACGAGGTGCTGCTGGAGGAGTATCTCTACAGCGTGGTGCCCAGTGAGATGCCCGCCTCCTATCCTTCCGAGGCGCTGAGGGCACAGGCGATCTGCGCAAGGACCTATGCCTACGGCAGTATGCTGCATGCGGGATATCCACAGTACGGCGCCCATGTGGATGACAGCACCTCCTATCAGGTGTACAACAATATCCTGGAGCAGGAGACCACTACCACCGCCGCCAAGGAGACCTATGGACAGCTCCTGTATACGGAGGACGGCGTTTTGGCGGGAACCTATTATTATTCCACCTCCTGCGGCGTGGGAAGCGATGCCAATGTATGGAAGACGGAGGTTGCGCCGACGCTGACCTATTTAAGGCCAAGGTCCCTGAGCAAAGCTGCCATGGCGGCGGCCCAGACACCGGGGGGAGACCCGGGCGGGGGTGCGGATCCGGGCGAGAGCATGCGGGACGAGGCGGTCTTCGACGCTTATATCAGGACGGTGAACCCGGATGATTTTGAGGCGCAGGAGGGATGGTACCGCTGGACCTATCAGGCGGATTCTCTCGACGTGGAGCATCTGCTGGAGACCCTTAAGAGGCGTTATGCCGCAAACAGCAGGCAGGTGCTCACATGGAAGGACGGGGAGTACGTCAGTGAGGAGATCGGGGAGCTGGGGAGGATCAAAGAGATCTATATCGAGAAGCGGGGCAGCGGCGGCGTGGCGGATGAGCTGGTGATAGAGGGCTCCGACTGTAAGATCAAGGTCATATCCGAGCACAATATCCGATATGTATTAAATGACGGAAAGTCGCCTGTCATAAGGCAGGACGGCAGCAGCGTCGCCAGCCCGAATCTGCTTCCCAGCGGATTTTTCGTGATAACGACTGGAAAAGAGGATGGAAATGTGGTAAGCTATTCCCTGATCGGCGGCGGCTTCGGCCATGGGGTTGGAATGAGCCAGAACGGCGCAAAGCAGATGGCGAAGTCCGGCTATGGGGCGGAGCAGATACTCCTTTATTTCTACGAGGGCTGCAGGATCAAAAATATTTACGAGTAGGAGCTGGTCATGGTGATTCGCAGGTGGATTCGCATGCTGCTGGATTTATCCGAGCGGCTGAAAAAGAAGGATCTGAATACTTATGCTGCCAGCACGGCGTTCTTTTTCTTTCTGTCCGTGGTGCCCATGCTGATCATGATATGTACCATTATCCCCTATACGCCTCTGACAGAGGAGAATCTGGTGGAGCTTGTGACGGATCTTCTGCCGGATCAGATCGATCCCCTGGCAGAGAGCCTGATTTCCGATGTGTATGACAGGTCGGCCGGGATTCTGTCCATTGCCATCCTGGCCACCGTCTGGTCGGCGGCAAAGGGTGTGATGGCCCTGATGAAGGGGCTGAACGCAGTGAACGATGTGGTGGAGGAGCGGAATTACTTCTTGGTGCGCATCATTGCGTCCTTCTATACCGTGGTGATGCTTCTGGTGGTGATCCTGTCACTGTTCGTCATGGTGTTCGGGGACCAGCTGGTGACGCTGGCCCTGCACAGGGTGCCACAGCTGCAGACGCTGGTCTCCTTTATCATGAATTTCCGCTTCCTTTTCGTATGGGCGGTGCTGTCTGTGCTTTTTGCCGCCGTCTACGCCTATGTCCCCAACAAGAGGCTGGCGTTCAAGGAGCAGCTGCCCGGGGCGGTCTTTTCCGCAGTGGTGTGGAGCATCTTTTCATGGGCGTTCTCCTATTATCTGACCTATGGGAACACCTATGGTATTTACGGCAACCTGTCCATCATCATCATCGTGCTGCTCTGGATGTATTTCTGTATGTACATCATCATGCTGGGCGCCTATCTGAACCGGTATTTTGAATCGGTGAACAATTTTCATGTTCTGTCTTGACATTTCAGGCCAGAGAAAGTATGATTAGAACTCAGTAAGAGAAAAGCAGACAAGGATATGGATGGCCGCCCGGCAAAGGCAGGACGGGACGCAGGCGAAGGCTATGGGTATTTCAGAGCCGGTCGTCTGCAGCATGCGGGAGACGGGAAGCAAGGCGGTACCGCAGAATGATATCGTCCCCTGCAGTTTTGAAATGAAAGCTGCGGGGGCTTTTTGTTTGCGCTATCATGGCTTAAGTCGATTATGAAGCAGGAGGAAGAAGAAATGGAAAGAAAGAATGCGTGGGAATCTTATGACGAAGGGCAGCTTCAGGAGCTGGAGAGGCTGAATGGGGAGTACAGAAGATTTCTGGACAGCAGTAAGACGGAGAGAGAGTGCATCGACACCATCGTGAACACCATTGAGGCAGAGGGCTATCAGGAGCTGGAGAGCCTGATGGAATCCGGGCGGAAGCTGCAGGAGGGCGACAAGGTGTACAGCGTATGGATGAACAAGTCCATCGTGATGTTCCAGATGGGGAAGAAGCCTCTGACGGAGGGGCTCAATATCCTGGGGGCACATATCGACAGCCCCAGACTGGACATCAAGCAGAATC
>CANOFQ010000331.1 GCA_947565325.1 uncultured bacterium | reverse complement strand
ACAAACAGAGCCAGTGAGATTCAGGATAAGCTGATTTATGATCGTCTCACTGGCTCTGTTTGTCCTCAGCTTATTTATAAAACGGAATAGCTCAGCAATTAAATTGGTTTTTTCTCCGATGCGCCTGGCAAACTCCAAGTAGGACTCCAGTGCCTCTATGCTTAGCCCCAGTTCATACTGCATGTCTCCCAGTATTCTAAAGAAGAAGGGGTCAGCCGGATACCGTCTGGTGGCCTGCCTGCACACCTCCACAGCATGCGACAGATCGCCCCTTGCCCTCAGCAGATTAATCTGATATGCGGCATATCGACCATCAATACCATTGCCCAAAAAATCGCCTTCCTTTCCAATCCAGCCCTTCCGTCCACGCCAAAACCAGACTTTCTCTCCACATCAAAAATATAAAAATTCGTCAGCCTGCTCAGCACACTGATGTCGCTGATATTGTTGCACTTCCACGAAAAAAAGCTGCAAAACCGCCCTATGCCTCAGTTGCGCTTTATTTTATCTCCCCTGCCGCCCTTTGTCAAGGCAGAAATGTGGGCAAATAAATTTGCTAAATTTGTTTCAAAATCACCACTCCGAATCCGGCTCCTCTGCGATCTCCAGCCCTTCCACATACTTCCGCTCCATCTGGTGGCGCAGCTTTCTGTTCTCCGCCGTGTCAAAGACAATGGAAAAATCGTAATCCTCGGGGTACAGCTCCTGTGCCGCCACCAGCAGCTTCACCCGCTTATGATTGATCCAGATCTTCTTCCCCGGCATCTGCACCCGAAGCACCCCCTTGCCGTTGGCTGGCTGGCATACGATGCCTATTTTCTTGTCAGGATAAACCATGACGCTGTCGCCTCTGTGGAAATCGATTCCCTTGCTTCTGACGGCAGCCTTCGGACTGCTTCTGAGAATGTGCGGGGAGGACACCTTTTTTAAATTTTCTTCAATCCCCGTCTGTCCGAAAAGCTCCAAGCGTTCTTTGTATGTGTGTTGCCGTCTGCCGTTCACTTCATTGTCTATGCTACCGGTTCCTTCAGCATCCATTCCGTCCTCTGCCCCATCTTGCGCATCCTCTGCGCCGTAGGCGGCCTGTGCCGCCCGCCGCAGCATGTATCCCGGCATTCCCAGCCGTCCCGCTATATAGAAGGCGCAGCTTTCCCCGGCCTCTCCGATCACCATCTGATAGAGAGGCTTAAGATTCTCCCTGTCAAAGGTCATCCGGGCATTGACGATGCCCTCCTGCCTTGCCGCATAGGTCTTCACCTCAGGATAGTGGGTGGTCACAAGAAATAGCGCCCCGCTCTTTTTCAGCTCCTCCAGCACTGCGATGGCGATCCCCATGCCCTCCGCAGGGTCCGTGCCGGATCCCAGCTCGTCCAGCACCACGAGGCTCTCCCCGTTCACTCTTCTCAGGATATCCAGCACATTGGTGATATGCGCCGAGAAGGTAGACAGATTCTCCGACAAATTCTGGCCGTCCCCGATGTCGCACAGGAAACTGCCGTTCATGCAGATCTGTGCCTCCCCGCAGGCCACATGCAGGCCGCACTGGGCCATGATGCAGTTCAGTGCCACGGTTTTTAAAGCCACCGTCTTGCCCCCGGTGTTTGGCCCCGTGATCACGATGCCGTTTATGCCGTCCCCCATGGCGAACTGGAGCGGGACGCAGGTCTGTCTGTCCATCAGGGGATGTCTGGCGTCCCGCAGGCGGATGCGCCTTTCAGAGGTTATCACCGGAACGCTGCCCTCATAGGACATGGACAGCTTGCCCTTGGAGAAAATGAAGTCCAGCTTCTCCATGGTTTTCAGATTCTTCTCCATCTCCTCCCCGTGCTCTGCCGCCAGCGCCGTCAGCTCATACAAAATCCGCTTCACCTCATTCTCCTCGTCCATACGAAGCTCCTGCAGCTCCTGATAATGCTTGCCCGCTGCCGCAGGCTCTATGAAGAAGGTGTTTCCCGTGGAGGATTTGTCCATCACGATACCGCTGATCCTGAACTTATACTCCTTTTTCACAGGGACGCACACATGGCCGCTGCGAAGGGTGGAAAAGCTGTCCGACATGCATTCCTTATTGGAGCGCATGACCCCCTCCGCCTTTTCCCGCATCCTGTCCTCGGTGCGCAGGATCTCTCCCCGCAGGCTCTTCAATTGTCTGGACGCCCCGTCCGCCACCTGTTCATTCCAGATCTGATAGCGCAGCCTCTCCCCCAGCTCCTCCAGCGGGTCCAGATTTTCCTCATAATAGGCCAGCGGAATCCCCTGAGACTTGCCCCGGCACAGGTACTCCTTCATCCGCTTCACCGCCGTCAGGGCCATGCCGATCTTCTCCAGCTCCAAGGCGGCAAGGCACAGTCCCTTGCCTGCCGCCGCAAACAGCTCCCGAATCCCCTCCAGCGAGATCAGGGGCGGCGTGCCGCACTGCTCCAGCATCTGTCTGGCCTCCGTGGTCTCCCGGAGTGCGGCCGCCAGCTCCGTCTCCGAAAGAATGGGCCGCAGCTCCTCTATCGTGCGCTTGGCCCGGTCCGTGAGGGCGCATTCCGACCACATCTGCTTTATCTTATTGAATTCCAGTTTTTCAAAAACTTCCGTTTCATAATCGTCTTGACCGCTACGAGGGACACCGTCTCCTGCGGGAAAAGAACCCCCGTCTCGTTTATGCATCATTTTATTCATCACTTCATTCATCTCTCAATTTCCTTTCCGAATCTTTTCCTATTATTTTCTCTCTTTCTTTCTTCACGCTTCCCTCAGCCCTCTTCCCATATTTCTTTCCGCACTCACATGACAAACATATCTCTATGTGCTCCTGCCGCTGTCGACCCACACCCCGCACACATCCCATTCCTTTTTCTCCTTCCTCATGAGCTGGCGCTGTTATAGCGCCTCATACCCTTTTTCCACACCAGGGCCGTGATGCCCCCGAATGCGCATACCAGCACGGCTCCGTAAACGGCTCCCTGCAGCGTCAGCTCCCCGGTCAGGCTCTGCACCGGCAGAGTGGCCATGATCCCGTAGGGCAGAATACAGTAAAATATCACCTTATAGATTCCGTAGAACGCAATCCCCGGCAGGTTCATGCAAAGCTCCAGTCCCGCCCCCTCCAGCTGCTCCATTCTGGCGCTGGATACGATATAAAAGGCAATGGAGCGGACAAGCACCTCCATACAGTAATACAGCACTATCATGATTCCCAGAAAAAAGCAGTAGGCGCACAGCCGCTCCCATGTCACCCCAAGCTGCGCCTCCCTTGCCCCATAGCCCACGATGCAGAGGCTGAAGACCAAAAGCGGCACGGAGCCGGGATTCATCCTCTCAAAAGTAAGGCGGAACAAGGGGCTCACCGGCTTCGTCAGATACAGATCCATCTCCCCGCTCTTGATCTTTTCAACGATACCGTTCACTCCGAAGAAATACACGATCATGTTCACCGCATTGATCAGGGAGAATGTGCCGATGTAAAGGATCATCTCCCCCCGCCCCCAGCTGCCGATCCTCTCCACATTGGCATAGATGGCATCGAACACCGTCAGCTGTACCAGAAACAAGCTGCCGTCCACGAAGAACGGCCCCCAGAAGCCCAGCCGGAACATCATCAGATTCTGAAAGCGAATCCGAAGCAGCGCCTTAAAAATCCTATATTTTTTCCTCATTGTCAAACCTCCATCCTTCCGCCCAACACACGTATCGATGTCTCAGCTTGTTTTATTTCCTC
>CANOFQ010000330.1 GCA_947565325.1 uncultured bacterium | reverse complement strand
GGATGTTCAAGAAAAAGAAGGACTGTTTTGGCTCTTCTTTTTCTTGAACATCCGGCTGATTCTGATCATCCTCGGGATTCTGGCTGCATTGCTCCTTGCATGGATGGCATTCAGAACCTTTCTGAGGTACTATGCCGTTCCGGGAACGGACACCAGAAGGAGGCGTGCTCAGGCCCGGAGGAGAAGGCGGCGGAGGAGGCGGTAAGTTCTTGCCGCTGCCAAGCGTTTTCTCTTCGGTGCCTCCTCTTTTCGGTGCGTCGTTTTTCAGGAGCCCCTCTTTTGGGAGGGGCTTTTCTTCATGGCCCTTCTTTATGGCTCTTATTTAATCTCTTTGGGTCTGATTTCCCGCAGCTCTCCCGTCTCCTCCCGCCGTCTGCCCTCCCGGCGCTTCTCGAGCTCTTTGGCATGATCCCGGCGTTGCCTCAGATCCTCCGCCTCTTCCGGACCGATGAGCTTGGTGGTTTTAACTACGTATGTGCCGCCGCTCTCCGATCTGCGGAGCCGGATCTTTCCCTTCAGATAGCCATGGGTCTCGCAGTAGGCAAGGCAGTAATAGTTTCGCCCGTTGGGTGTAAACCATCGGATCTTCTTACGGAGGTTCCGGTGACAGAGATAGCATCTGCTGGAAGCGACCTCTCTGTCCGCAAGAGCCTCCTCCCTGTCCGCAAATTCCCTTGAGATATATTTTGCATAGCCGTCAAACTGTACCTTTATCTCCGCATTCTTGTCCGTGGGCGTATGGAACACATCATAGGAATGGTTCTTCAGCACCTCCGGCTTTTCCTTCAGGATCCGTCTCAGTATCCTTGCCGTATAGCGGGCGTCGCTGAGTGCCCTATGGAAGGCGATGTCCTTGGGCAGCGACAGAAAGTCTATGGCATGTTCCAGGGACCTTCTGGATTTTCCGTCCTCGAAGGCGAGGCTGAACAGCTTCTGTATATCCAGATAAATAAAGGGCCCCTCCGCCAGAGGCGGCATATCGTAGAATCGCAGGTTCCGCTGCAGCTCCGTCAGATCGGCGCTGCCCCATGTGCAGAAAAGATAGGGATCCTGCCCGCACCATTCCAGAAAGCCCTTCGCCACGTCGACAAAGGGCTTGCCGTTCTTCAGCTCCCGGGTGCGCAGATGGATCAGCCGGCTGGTGATCTGGTGCATCTCCCTGTACACCTTGGGCCGGATCAGCTCGCTGAACCTGCCCGTGTCCTCACCGGCTTCGCTCAGCCTGACCGCACCGATCTCGATGATCTCAAAGGGCAGTATGGCCACTTCCTTCTCACGCCCCGTATTACTCTGATTCCATTCCAAATCAAATACAATATAATTCATAGGTTATACCAATGCTCTATCCATGTATGTGCCAGCCCTATCCAAGAGGTACACTCCTGCTGCAGGGCATTTCCGGACGGGTTCTGGGTCAGCCGGCTGGCAAGGGAAAGGCCGTGGCTGCCCCGGGGATACATATGAAACTCTACGGGAACCTTTGCCTTGCGCAGGGCCCCCACGAACAGCAGGGAATTCTCCACCGGCACCGCACCGTCCTCATAGGTGTGCCAGATGAACGCAGGGGGCGTATCTTCGTCCACTTGATTTTCCAGAGACATCCGAGGGGAAAGCTCTGTCTCCCGTTCGCCCAGCAGGCACTGGAAGGACCCTCTGTGCGCAAATTCCCCCGATGTGATCACCGGATAGCACAGTATCATGCCGTCCGGACGGAGCAGCCGCTGCTCCTCTTCCCTGAGCCCCAGCGCACCGGCCAGAAATGCCTCCTTCCAGAACACGCCCATGGATGCGGCCAGGTGGCCTCCTGCAGAACAGCCAAGCACCAGCACCTGCTCCGGGTTCACATACCAGTCCCTTGCGTTCCTGCGGATCAGGGCCATGCTCCAGGCCAGCTCCGTCAGCGCAGTGGGATATACTGCAGGGGCGCAGGAATATCGCAGCACCGCCCCATGGTATCCCATGGCAAGAAACTGCATGGCCAGCGGGTCCGCCTCTCTGTCAGAGGTATAGGCATACCCTCCCCCCGGACAGACCAGAACCAGAGGCCTTGTGTCAATGGCAATCTCTCCGCTGTGCTCATAAAGATAGACCGTCAGCTCCGCATAGGGCTGGGAGCCCGCCACCTGAATCGGAAAAGTCTCTTTTCTCATAGTCCCCAATCTCCTTCTTTCCTCTTTGGAAGGGCTGAATGCCCTTGCGCTCCGACAATCAATAGGCCCGGCCCCAGTACACCATCTTCTTGGCAGGCCTTCCGCAACAGACGCAGGTGTCGGCGATGTGCTCCTGCTGGAAGGGGATACAGCGGCTGGTGACGGCAAGCTTCTCTTTGATCTGCTCCTCGCAGGCCTGATCGCCGCACCACATGGCCTTCACGAAGCCCGCCTTTTCGTTGAATATTTTCTCGAATTCCGCCATGTCCGCAGCCGTGTAGGTGTTTTTGTCCCGATGGGCTCTGGCTCTCTCCAGCATTTCGCTCTGGATGGTCTCCAGAAGCTCCCCTGCCCTGGCTTCCAGCTCCTCCAGAGACACCTCCAGCTTCTCTCTGGTGTCCCGGCGGCAGATAACACACCTTCCGGCTTCCATATCCTTGGGGCCGATCTCCACCCTGACAGGATACCCCCTCATCTCCGCCTCGGCAAACTTCCAGCCGGGCGTCTTTTCGGAATCATCCACCTTCACCCGGAAATTCTTCCCCAGAATGTCCCGAAGCTCATAAGCCTTCTCCAGCACACCTTCCTTTTTCTGCTGGATAGGCACGATGCAGATCTGTACGGGAGCCACTCTGGGAGGCAGCACCAGCCCTTCGTTGTCGCCGTGCACCATGATGATGGCGCCGATGAGGCGGGTAGTCATGCCCCAGGAGGTCTGGTGAACATATTTCAGGGTGTTGTCCTTGTCTGCGAACTGGACTCCGAAGGCCTTGGCGAAGCCGTCACCGAAATTGTGGGAGGTACCTGCCTGCAGCGCCTTCCCGTCGTGCATCAGAGCCTCGATGGCATAGGTTGCAACCGCCCCCGCAAACTTTTCCTTCTCCGTCTTCTGCCCCCGGATCACGGGAATGGCCAGCACCTCCTCGCAGAAGTCCGCATACAGGTTCAGCATCTGTATGGTTCTCTCCTGCGCCTCCTCCTCGGTGGCGTGGGCGGTATGCCCCTCCTGCCACAGGAATTCTCTGGAGCGGAGGAAGGGCCTGGTCTCCTTTTCCCAGCGCACCACGGAGCACCACTGGTTATAGACCCTGGGCAGGTCCCTGTATGAATGAATGTCGTTTTTATAAAAGTCACAGAACAGCGTCTCGGAGGTAGGGCGCACGCAGAGCCTCTCCTGCAGAGGCTGCAGCCCTCCGTGGGTCACCCAGGCCACCTCCGGCGCAAATCCCTCCACATGATCCTTCTCCTTCTGCAGCAGGGATTCAGGGATGAACATGGGGAGATACACGTTCTCCACCCCTGTCTCCTTGAACCTTGCGTCCAGCTGCTTCTGGATCAGTTCCCAGATCGCATAGCCCGCAGGCTTGATCACCATACAGCCCTTCACGGAGGTATAGTCGATCAGTTCTGCTTTCTTTACCACATCCGTGTACCACTGTGCGAAGTCAACGGACATATCCGTGATCTCCTCCACCATTTTCTTGTCTGCCATCTTTTTTCCTCCTATTCCAGTTCCGCATCTGTCCTTCCGGCGCCCATCCCCGGGAAGGGCTTCTGGCTT
>CANOFQ010000329.1 GCA_947565325.1 uncultured bacterium | reverse complement strand
GCAAAATCACTTAAATTAATCCGACAGTTATCAACCGTCTCTTGTACCCATCCCCTCTTTCGTCATACCGGGCATCCGATCTTTCAAAGCCATAAGGCTCCATGATGGCCGGATGGTTCCCCTCCGCATAATACTGCAGTGTCTCGCCACCATGAGAAAAAATCACTAACTAAAAATTCCTTTCAGATAAGACTATCTGTTTAGATATCTTATCCGAAAGGAATCTGTGATAGTCTGCCAGACTCGATACTGCTTACTCAAATTCGATCTCTTCCGCAAACTCTCCCACGTGGATATTCCCCTCCTCCGGTCTCAGCACGTGCCGCCCCCGCACATTCAGGTTCTTAAAGCGTACGTCCGTCACCCTGCGGTCTACGTCATACCCTCTGATCTCCGAAGTGAATTCTCCCTGCCCCGTATAGAAAATATCCTCAAACACCACGTGCTCCACACGGTTTCCGGGGATGGGATTGTATTTTCTGTTCCATTTCACCTGAATATCCAGCAGCTTTCCTCTCTCGAACTGCTCCACTCTGATGTTCCTATAGGCGACGTTCCGCACAGTGTTGCCGTCACCCACGTTGATGCACAGACACCCCAGATAATCGTCCTGAGGCTCGTGGTGCTCCAGAATGTCCACGTCCTCAAAGCTGATGTTTTCAAGCAGGCTGCCGCCGTTTTCCGAATCCCCGTGGACGCCTATCATAGTGGGATGGGCCACGTCCGCCCACAGGACGGCATGCTTTACCGTGACATTCCGGGTATCGCCCTTATAATCTCCTCTGGCTCCGTATACGGCGATGCAGTCATCTGAATTGCGCATGAATACATCCTCTATGGCCACGCCGCTGCATGCCATCATATCGATGCCGTCAGACCATCCCTCACAGCTGAAGGCCATGATGTCCCTTATCCTCACATTACGGGAGCTGCCCAGATGGACGCTGTAATGGGCCGGATTCATGATGATAACCCCTTCCACCGTCACATTTTCCGAGTAGCTGATATCCGCTCCCCGCAGATAGGTCTGCTTCTTCACATGCCCCAGATAAATCATTCCTCTTCCGGTGACAGAGACATTCTTCTGATGATAAATAAGAAAGCTTCCCATGACAACGGCGCCGCCGGAAAAAACGACGGTGGTGTCGGAAGGGACACTGCATTTGTTCTCCCTCAGCCTGTGCAGCCCCGGCGCGAGACAAACCGTCTTTCTCCCCTCAACCTGCGGTGCCTTCCGGATTATCTCTTCCAGATCCAGCTCTTCCCCGTCAGGCTCGACCAAAAGGCCGGGGGCTTCCTGCTCCTCCGCCGCTTTCCCCGCAAACAGATGCAGATTATGGAATCTGTCACCGTTTATCTCAATGGAAAGTTTCGCAGGCCTTTCCAGAGTGAACCTGAGAATATTACCTTCCCGCAGGAATTCGATTCCTGCCGCCCGGGGACGAATCTGAGCAGACGCAGTCTCTTCCTTTAAGCTTGTCACCTCGCATTCCACTTTCCCCTGAAAATCAAAATATGCCACCGAGGCCTCCCTCACATGATGCATGTCAATCCTTGCAAGATAGGTACCCACTTCCTTCCACTCATGGCCCGTGAGCCTGACCCTGACCCTGAAATCCTCCAGCACCGGCATGCCCTCAGGCACCGGATACACATATAATTTCGCCATTTCCTCTCCTCTTGTCCCTTTTTGCCGGACTATGCTTCCACAGCATCCCCTGATTCCCGCAGGCCGTACAAGGAAACTGTCGTACTGGCATCCATGCCCGTCCAACAGCATCCCCAGCTTCCCCGCAGGCCCCACATACCCGGATGCTTAAAGGGGCTGCGGTCGATGCCGCAGCCCCATGTCCACCAATCAAATGCCTTGCCTTACTTCTGAACCTTTGCGTTATAGGCCTCTACCTCGCTGGCCACGACATTCTTGTAGGTGTCGACAATCGTGGCCGCAGGCGTGCCCTCCTTAGCCTCTGCCTCGCCGTAGCTCATGGTGACGCCTTCATAGAGGTTATCGTTCTTTCTCTGAGGAATGCTGTTTGCCATGCAGTCATAATACAGCTTGATCTCGTCCTCGGTCATATACAGCGCCTGCTCTTCCCTCAGTCCCTTTGCGTACTCGTCCAGAATCATTGCCGCAAGCACTGCTCCGCCTAAGGGATTCTTCGCACCGTTGGGGATTGCATATCCGTTGTCCCATACGGGAGTGGTAGCCTTGGAGCCGTCGAGAGTGGGAATGGGAACAAAGCCCACATCCTCGTTTTTGCCAAGGATCGCATTGTTATTGTCCGCGTCCCTATTTGCCAGATGCTCCTGATTAATCGCTTCGATGTACATTGCGCCGGTTCCCAGCCATCCGTCGTTAAACGTCACCAGATTGCCGTTGTCATCCTGCCTCTGCGCTCTGGCCTGAATCGTCTCCAGTTTGGTGATGAACTCGAAATAGTTCAGAAGCTTCTCATCCTCCCAGTTGGCCTTCAGCAGCCCGTTGCCTTCCTCCTGGATACCGACAATCCCGGAAGCGTACGCAAAGTTCTGCAGCTTGTAGCGGGGCCCGAGTCCCCACTGGTCGATGGTGCCGTCTCCATCCGTGTCCTGAGTCAGGATATCGCAGTATTCAAGGAATTTGTCCCATGTCCACTCTCCCTTGGCATAGAGCTCGCCCGGCGTCTCCAGCGCATTGTCCTCGAACAGGGGAATATAATAAGCTACCAGATAAGGCTTCGTCCTTGCGCTGTTAGTAAACACATAGTACTCATCCTTATACTTGAAATTGTCCATGGATGCCTGATCCATGAAATCGCTTCCCAGATCCTGCTGGATGTACTCGGTGATGGGCTGGAAATAATTACCCGTCACATAGCTGGGGAAGCAGGCATTGCCCTCTGTGAATATCAGATCCGACTGGTTGCCCGCCGCCGTATTCGCCTGCATGGTCTCGATGCCCTTATTCCATCCGATGGCGTTCACCGTAACCGTTCCTTCGCCGTACTTTTCCTCATAGCGCTTGATCGCAGCCATCTCGAAGCTGTCTCTTCCGTTGGGATCCCAGTAGTGATCCAGAGTCACGTTCGGATTCTCCAATGTGTCGATCTCCAGAAGACTCTGGTAAGCGGCACCGCTTCCCGAACCCTGAGATTCCTCCGCACTGGATTCCTCCGCACTGGATTCCCCGCTGCCTGATTCCTTCTGGGAAGAACCCTGATTCTCCTTGGAGCCCTCTGTCTGAGAGGAAGGCTGGCTGGATCCCTCAGCTGAGTCCGTGCCGCAGCCGGCCAGCATGCCGGTAACCATGGACACTGCCAGCAGCATGCTCAACAATGCTTTCTTTTTCATTTTAAACCTCCTTAAAATGTGTGATATGATATTGTTGCTTTTATTTTATAGGCCGCACAGTGACCCATGCAGCCGATAAAACCTTTCTGAACCTGATACTTGGAAAAATGCCTGCCCTTGGCGTTCTTCCCGTTGCGTAAGCAACTTGTGAGACAAGGCCCGTTCTTCGGGCCGTAGAAAATCTTCGCAAAGCGGCCTCTGCCGCAAGCGAAAACTGCCGCAGGCAGTTGAATTTTCTTCTCACACTTAGCCCTTGATCCCGGAGCTTTCCACGCCCTCCACGAACCATCTCTGGGTAAAGATATAGATGATCAGCACCGGCAGAATGAACAGCAGCACTGCGGCATAGGTCACCCCCATCTGGAAAGCCAGATCGTTTCTGGTAT
>CANOFQ010000328.1 GCA_947565325.1 uncultured bacterium | reverse complement strand
AGATAAATCCCGGAATGGAGTCCACGCAAAAAAGGTAGGGGAAAAGCAGGCCTACCTTTTTTGCGTGGACTCCATTGCGGAATTTATCTGTGATAATCTGATGCAGGTGAAGCATACTCATGTAAAGTGTACCGTGGCGGAGAGTGTCTGCGATCTTCCGCAGGAGGAACCGGCCTCGGTGGGCGTTCAGGTTTCATCCCTCAGGGTGGACGGGGTGCTGGCGAAGGTTTATAATCTGTCCAGAGAAAAGAGTCTGGAGCTGTTCCGTGCAGGAAAGGTTTATGTGGACGGGCGGCTCTGCGAGAATAATTCCCGCCTGCTGAAGGCAGGGGAGACCGTAAATGCAAGAGGGTACGGCAAATTTACCCTGAAGGGGGAGCCGAGGGAGACAAGAAAGGGCAAGCTGTCCGTGGAGGCGGCGGTGTATAGGTAAGGATCTGATGTACTCGTATTCGATTATCCAGTGGATGTTTTTCTTTTATTTATATTGCTTCGGGGGATGGTGCGTGGAATCCGTCCATGTGTCCATCCGGACCAGAAAACTGACCAACAGGGGCTTCCTTCGGGGACCCTTTTTGCCTTTATACGGCAGCGGGGCCATCATGATGCTGGTGGTGTCCATGCCCTTTCAGGAGAACGGCTTTCTGGTGTATCTGGCCGGGTGCGTGGGGGCCACGGTGCTGGAGTATGTGACGGGGATCCTCATGGAGACTCTGTTCAAGGTGCGCTACTGGGATTATTCCAAGTATCCCCTGAATTTTCAGGGGCGGGTGTGTATCGGCACTACGCTGGCATGGGGGCTGCTGACCATATTGCTGACGAGGGTGATCCACGTGCCGGTGGAGCGGGCAGTGCTGGCTATTCCGGAGAAGGTGCTTCTGGTCGTCACGTTGTCCCTGACGGTTCTTGTCTTTGCGGATTTCGCCCTTTCCTTCAAGGCGGCAGTGGATCTGCGCAGCATACTCTTGAAGATGGAGACGGTAAAGCAGGAGATGGTGCATATCCAGAGGCGGCTGGATGCCATTGCCGCTGCCGCAGGCCAGGGTCTGCAGAAGGGAAGATCGGCTCTGACGGAGGGCGTGGCCAGTGTGAAGGGAGAGTTTACGGAAGGCGTGGCAGTGCGGCTGGAGGAGGTGAAGGCGGGTATAGAGGGAAGACTTGAGGCCATTCGGAATCTGGCCCAGACCAAGCCCTCGGAATACTGGGAGAGCGTGAAGGAGGAGCTGATCGAGCTGAAGACGAAATATGCGGTGAACCTCGAGGTGCGGAGGCATCTTGGCGGCCTGCGGGATTTCTTCCAGAGGGACTTGATCCGGTCCAATCCGGGCATGACCTCCGAGGAGTTCGGGGAAGAGCTGGAAGAGCTGAAGGACAGGATGGCGGAAAAAGAAGGGGAGTAGAAGCACATTTTTGAGAGAGGAGGCAGAGAAGACTTATGGCGGGATCTGGAAAAGGACGGAAACGGTGGTTCTGCGGCGCACTGGCGCTGTGCATGGCTTTTCTCGTGGCCTGCGGAGGGGAGACAGAAGAAGGCTCTCATGAAGAGACGGAAGAGGGCCGCACCGAGATGGCCGGGGAAGAGGGGACTGGCAGCGAGGAGGGAAAGAGCGGCCCGCAGGGCAGTGAGGGAGTGACTGATTCCAGGGAAACAGGAAAATATCAGGATCTGACGGCCCAGACCCAGCGTCTTTTCTCTCAAGAGGAGCTCGGCAGGGGAATGTCTCTGGGCATGCAGTATTATCAGGGCGAACCGGTGCTGCTGTGGGCTGCCGCGAATCTGGAATGGAACGATGGAGCGGTGCGCATCACAGATGTCTATCTGAAGAAAAATGACGGGAGCAGCACGCTCCTCGTGGAGGATGCTCCTGAGGCAAGGGTTATGGAAAGCTGGTATCTTGCTCAGGACGGCAGCATTTACTGTATGATACCCGATTACGACCAACAGAAGACGTCCGTGGTGAAAAGAGACCCACAAGGACAGAAGCTGTATGAAAAAGAGCTGGACGAAGTGGTCACAGATATCTGCCAGATGAACGATGGTAAAATAGTGCTGATTCTGACCCGGAACGACATCAACAGCAAGAACGCAGTGGCGGAGCTGGATCCAGAAACGGGAGCTGTCACCGAGATGGGACAAGTGCAGATGGGGAGGGGCATGGAGTATATCGGGGCCGGGCCTCAGGGCTTGTTGATACTGAATGCGCTGGAAGAAATCAGGGAGGTGGACGTGAAGGACGGCAGAAAGACCACGGTGCTGCCCTTTTCCAGTACTTCCTTTAACGCAGCAGGTGAGCTGGCCAGCGGCTCTGTGGAAGATTTCCGGGTACTTGAGGACGGAGGGGTGGAGGTCCTGAAATGGCGGAACGGTGAGGGGACGGTGCAGACGCTCCGCATGACAGCGGTGGACAAGGCTCCGGTGGTGGTCAGGGGCATTCACTTCAGCAATGGCTGGATCCGGGAGCTGGCGCTGGCTTTTAATCAGAGCAGCGAAGACTACCATCTGGTGCTTCAGGAGGCCGGAGACGGTGTTGACTGGGACGACTTCGTCAATCAGACCAAGATTGAGATCGTGGCAGGAAAAGGGCCGGACATTATGTACGGAGAGATGCTGGGCGATTCTGTTCAGGGCATGATTGACAAGGGCGGTCTGGAGGATCTGAAGCCTTATATGGAGAAGTCCGGCATAAAAGAAGAGGATTATTTTCCCATCGCCTTTTCCAACTGGCGGAGAGGAGATGAGATATACAGCATCAATGTGGTGGTGAATCCTTACCGCTACAGCATGGACGCTTCTGTTCTGGGCGGAAAAGCAGGGCCGGACGTAGAGACGCTGGTGGATGCCCTGCTGGCGAGGGAAGAGAAGGGGATGTATGCAAGGTTCTGCGATTCTCAGGAGATTCTGCGAGTACTGCTGGCCGGGTCGGAGGATCTCTGGGGCATGATAGACTGGGAGAAGGGAGCCTGTGATTTCAGCGGGGGGCTGTTGGCGAAGATTCTGAAGTTGGCCAAGGAGTATGCCTATGATGAGAACATTGACTGCCCCATTCTGGGCGATAGGGTGTACTGTGACAGCCTTCTGCGTTTTGACGCACCCGCTGTGCAGGAGAAGGATGGCACCGTGACAGTGGGCATACTTTTTGACGACGGCTGCTATCCGGCACAGAATTCGGTCTATCAGATTTTGGCCATCAATGCCAACTCCAGTCAGAAGGAGGGCGCATGGGAGTTTATCCGTTTTCTTCTGGGAGAGGAATCCCAGCTGTTCATGAAGGACAAGTTCGCTGAGCCGGTTCTGCGGACGGCCTTTGACGAGATGGTGCGCAAGGAGCTGGAAGAACTGAAGAAAGAGGGGTCGGTGACTCTGGATTCCCATTATCTGTATAGGGGACAATACGTGCCCGTGGAAAAGACCGTTAAGGACGGGGACGTCACGGAGGAATGGGTGAACGCCTTCAGGCAGGCGGCCGAGGACACCAGACCTTTTCCCATCCGCAACGCATCGCTGCTGAGCATCATTTCTGAGGAAGCGCAGGACTATTTTGGCGGCATAAAGGATGTGGATGAAGTGATAGCTGTCATAAGAAACCGGGTGCAGCTGTATCTGGACGAGAATACTTTCTGATGCTGCTCTCTCAGGGGGCGAGAAGGGGGCTGTGAAAAAAGTCCCCTAACAAAAAAAGAACACTTTCAGGAATAAACCCTGGAGGTGTTCTTTTCTTTTTGGTAT
>CANOFQ010000327.1 GCA_947565325.1 uncultured bacterium | reverse complement strand
AGGAATTGATATCCTGCCCGAAGGGCAGCACCACGATTCCCCCGGGATGCTGTCCGGTGCTCCGGCGCACTCCCGTACAGCCCACGGACAGCCGTTCGATCTCGCTCTTCCGCTTATGCTTTGCCCTTTCCTCAAAGTAATTCTTCACATAGCCGAAGGCCGTCTTCTCCGCCAGAGTGGCAATGGTGCCCGCCCGGTAGGTCTGTCCCGCCCCGAAAATGACTTCTGTGTATTTATGTGCCTTGGACTGATATTCACCCGAAAAGTTCAGGTCAATGTCCGGCTCCTTGTCCCCTTTGAAGCCAAGGAAGGTCTCGAAGGGAATGTCGAAGCCGTCCTTATGGAGCATCTCGCCGCAGACCGGGCAGACCTTGTCCGGCATGTCGGTTCCCGCCTTGCCCGCATAGGCCTTCACGTCCTCCTCCTCGAAATCCACATAATGACATTTACTGCAGTAATAATGAGGGCTCAAGGGATTGATCTCCGTGATGCCCGCCATGGTGGCAACGAAGGAGCTTCCCACGCTTCCTCTGGAACCCACCAGATAGCCGTCCTCCACGGACTTCCAGACCAGCTTCTGGGCGATGATGTACATCACTGCGAATCCGTTCTTGATAATGGAATTCAGCTCCTTCTGCAGCCTGTCCTCCACAATCTTCGGCAGCTGGGGCCCGTAGATCTCATGAGCCTTGTCATAGCATATCTTCGTCAGCGTCTTGTCGCTGTCCGGAATCACGGGGGCGCATTTGTCAGGGCGAACCGGATCTATCGACTCCACCATGTCCGCAATCATATTGGTGTTTTTCACCACTATCTCATATGCTTTTTCACTTCCCAGATAGGAAAATTCCTCCAGCATCTCATCCGTGGTATGGAGGTAAAGGGGGGCCTGGTCGTCCGCATCCTCGAAGCCTCTGCCCGCCATGATGATGCGGCGGTAGACCTCATCCTCCGGGTCGAGGAAATGCACGTCGCAGGTGCCCACCACCGGCTTGTGGAACTCCTCTCCCAGCTTCACGATACGCCTGTTGATGTTTCGGATGTCCTCCAGAGAATTTACGCTTCTGATTCGCTCGGAAGCCACCATGAACTTGTTGTTTCCCACGGGCTGAATCTCCAGATAGTCATAAAAATTCACGATTCTGGCTATCTGCATGTCGCTCTGGCCGTCCAGCAGGGCCCGATAGAGCTCCCCGGCCTCACAGGCGCTGCCAAGGATCAGCCCTTCCCGGTATTTCTCCACCAGACTCTTGGGCAGTCTGGGATGCCGGCTATGGTAATAGGTCAGGTGCGACTGGGTCACAAGCCTATAGAGATTAATACGCCCCAGATCGTTTTTCGCCAGAAGGATGGCATGATAGGAGGGGAGCTTCTTGGTCAGCTCCACATTGGACTCCCCCAAGGCGTTGAGCTGGGCCAGCGTGTACACCTCCTTCTCCCTGAGCATCTCTAAAAGCTTCACGAATATCCATGCGGTACACTCTGCATCATCCACCGCCCGGTGGTGGTTCTCCAGCGACACGTTCAGAGTTTTCGCCACGGCGTCCAGCGTATGCTTCGCCTGATTGGGCAGCAGTACCCGAGAGATTCCCACAGTGTCTATGTAAGTGAACTCTGTAGACACAGACTGAGACTCCTCTTTGGGAATATCGTCTGTGTCCTGAACTCTCTCTGCTCCCGGAATGCCGTCCGTCTCCTGAGCTCTCTCTGCTCCCGGAACGCCGTCTGTCTCCTGAGTCGTCTCTGCTCCCGGAACGCCGTCCGTCTCCTGAGTCGTCTCTGCTCCCGGAATGTCGTCCTTCTCCTGGGTGCCTTCCTTCCTTATCCTATCTGAATCGGGCCGGAAGACCCCCTTCCTCACGTTCAGGCCCAGCCGCCTTGCGTTCTCTATGATAAAGCTCATGTCGAATCCCGCATTATGAGCCACCAGCACGCTGCCGCTGGAGAACTCCAAAAAACCAGGCAGAACCTCCTCCACCGAAGGGGCATCCTTCACCATATCGTCCCGTATGCCCGTGAGCTTCTCAATCTCGAAAGGGATGGGTGTCTTAGGATTGACAAATGCGGAAAACCGCTCCAGTACCTGACCGTCCCGGAGCTTTACCGCACCGATCTCTATAATGCGGTTGTTCACCGGTGAAAAGCCGGTAGTCTCAATGTCAAATACTACAAAATCACCTTCGAGCTTCTGGTCCTTGTCCCCGGTGACGATCTCCTTCAAGTCATCCACCAGATAGGCCTCCACCCCATAAAGGATCTTAAAGAAGTCCTGCCTGTCCGGATTCTGATCCCCGGCCTCCTTACGCTTCGCCGCCTCCTCCTTCCACAGATCCGCCCAGACATGATAGGCATCGGTAAAGCCCTGCACTACCCCGTGATCCGTGATAGCGATGGCACGGTGCCCCCATTTATAAGCCCGTTTTACGATATCCTTGGCTTCAGATACGCCGTCGAAGTCGCTCATCTTCGTATGGCAGTGCAGCTCCACCCGCTTATGAAGGGCAGTATCCATCCGTACCGTGGTGAAATCTTCTATTTTCCGAATCCCCGTCAGTGAACCGATGGTCAGCTCATGGTCGAATCTGTCCAGCATGGCCATGCCCTTCACCTTTATGTAGCTCCCCGGCTTCAATGCGTCTGTGAGCTCCTTCACATACTCGTTCTTCGTAAAGAGCTTCACCGTCATGGTATCGGTGAAGTCCGTCATGTCAAACATGACAATGCTTCTCTCGTTCTTGATCTCCCGGGAATCCACCTTGATGATCCTGCCCCGGAGGACCACCTCCCCCATCTCCCCTATGACATCCTCGATGGGCATGGCCTCTTCCTCAAAGTCCCTGCCGTAAATGACATTCGGATCATCGGACTGCTTCAGAGGGCGGGAACCGTCGCCGCTTCTCCTGAACTCTCCCCGCTTGAAGCTTCCCTTTCCGGAAAAGCCTCCCTTTCCGGAAAAGCTTCCCACCGAGCCGAACCCGCCGGCCTGCCTTGTGCCGCTGCGGCCCTGCGCCGGATCCTGTCCCATCGTCCGAGTCCGTCCTCCCTGCGCTGCCGTGTCCCCGGACACAAAGCTGCCTGCAGCCCCTGCGCTGCCGTCCGTGCCATTCCCTCCTTCTTCCATCCACGCCGGAACGCTTTCCGGCATTTCAGCGGTTCCCGCCTGCCCATGCAGACCGTTTTCGCAGGAACCGCTTCCCCCTTTTACTCCCCTGCCGGAGGCCTGTCCGTTCCGGCCAAAGCCCGTCCCGCTCTTTTCAGAGCCTCCTTTATAGGAAGCCGCAGCGGAGCCCGCCCCCTGGCTGCCGAAGGCCTCCCGATATTCGGGCCTTCCTGCCATGCCGCTCTGGCCATCGGCCCGGACATCGTTCCCTGCCACGGCCAGCTTTGCATGCCGGCAGATCTCATTCACCCTCATCTGGATCTTCAGCTCGTCCTCCTCAGTGCGTCTCCCGGAGCGAGACTCCCCATAGGCAATCCCCACCTCCGCCCGCAGACCGCACCGCTCTACCAGAATCTTCTCCAGAACACGCACCAGCTCAGGCTCCTTGCTCCGGCTCAGCACTGAGTCCTCCACCGTGAGCAGTACCCTCCCCTCCTCCGGATAGCTGATCTTCGCCCTGCGGAAGGCATTGTATTCCACATAGCTGTACTCCCGCAGCTCGGCAAGGATGCTCTCACGATATACGCCGCCGCCTCTTTCTTGGAAATACTCAGATCTTGACTCAATCCG
>CANOFQ010000326.1 GCA_947565325.1 uncultured bacterium | reverse complement strand
GGCGCTGTCGGTATTGCTGCCGTAAGCATTTTGTGGGAAATTCTTAATATATTTCATCTATTCATCATCGTGGCCACAGATTATATTGACAGCATTTATATTATTTTGCTTATCATTGATCTCCTATGCACACTTTTACCGATTGTGGCATATGCTGCATGCTGGTTTGCGGTTGTCAAGCTCATAAAAAACAGTAAAAGCAAAATGGGGCCTTATCTGACGATGGCAGTGATGCTCCTTCTCGTTTTTTTGTTTGGTGCAAGAGGGCTGTCTGTAAGTTTTGGTTTCTGGGTCACTGCCGTGCCTGCCGCCTGTGCTTCGGCGCTGCTGACAGATTTCCTGCTGCGTCTCGTCCAGTCCCGGCTCAGCCCAAAAATCCGGCGGATTCTATTTTGGATATCTTATGTGCTTGTCGTAATTATTGCATTGGGTTTACTATCGACGCTTTCTTAATCAACATAAATATCGCTCCGCAAAGGCGCATGGTACAATCTGTAAACCATGCGCCTTTTACAATCAAATACAAGAATAAACTTTCTATGGCAAAAACTCATGACAGCGACAGTTCAGACACCAATTCCTGATCCGCCTCACAGCCTTCTCCTGAAACCTTCACCTGAATCGCCCCCTGGGCACTGCGGCGCACGAAAGCCAGCAGCCTGCCCCGGAAAGTGGTGCGGCTATGGGCGCTGTATGGAGTCGGATCCGCCAGATTTCCGCTCTCCAGTCCGGCCAGCTCCCCTGCCCCCGTCACCTCCACTGTCAGGATGTGCTCCTGCCATTCCACGGGATTTCCCTGTCCGTCCTTAAGCCGGATCTCCAGCTGGTACAGATAGCCCTCCTCCCCGGAGGCATCCGCCCATGCCTTCCCCGTCAGCAGGTCGGGCTGCTGCCACACCTGACAGTCCAGCGCCTCCGGCGCCCCTGCTGTCACCAGACTGCAGACGGCATCTCCTTTTGCTGCGGCATACCCTTCCGCCGTCAGCGTCCCCGGCCTATAATCCACCTGAAAGCAGTACTCACCGTCCCCGTTGTACTCTGACAGCCGCCCCAGCTCCTTCCCGTTCAGCAGCAGTCTTACCTCCGGAAGGTTGGAGAATACCTTCACCAGAATCCTCTCTCCCTCCTCATAATTCCAATGGCTCTCCATAGGCCGCCAGCCCTCGGGGCCGTCGGACAAGCGTCTGGCGGCAAGGGCGATCGTCGGCTCCTGACACCAGAAGGCCCTGCGGCGCCAGAATTCCGGCTTCCTGTCCCCGGCACAGGTAAGGATCCCCGCAGAGGAGCCCCGGAAGGGCCAGATTCTCGTCTCTCCCAGATAGTCGATCCCCGTCCATAAAAACTGTCCGCTGATATAGGCATTGTCCCTTACGGCAAGCCATGCCCTATAGCCATGGCCGTTCTCGCTTCCCAGAAAAGGCTTCCCGGGATACCTTGCGTGGTCCTTTTCATACAGATGCTCCTTGTAGTTGTATCCCACCACGTCAAGTCCCCGGAACAGCCCCGTCTCCGCAGACAGCTCCGGGAACGCTGCGGCCAGCGTCACCGGACGGGTAGGATCCTCTTCCCGCACGATTTTCTCCAGCTTTTCCGCAATGGTCACCAGACGCATGGCATTGGGCTTGGCCAGATCATACCGCCGCTCCGCCTCTGGCTTGTTCGCATCATTGTTTCCCGTCATGGACGCAAAGAAAGGATGGCAGTACGGATCGTTGGGATAGTCTATCTCGTTGCCAATGCTCCACAAAATCACGGAAGGGTGATTTCTGTCCCTGCCCACCATGGCCCGCAGGTCAGCCTCGTGCCACTGAGGAAATTCTTCAAAATACCCCTGATGTACCGGCGGATAGACATTATGGCCTCTGGACCACTTGTTCTTGGCATTCTCCCATTCATCGAAGGCCTCGTCCATCATCAGGAAGCCCATTCTGTCACAGAGATCGTACAGCTCCGGCATATGGGGATTGTGGCTGCAGCGGATGGCATTGCAGCCGCATTCCTTCAGCACACTCAGGCGCCTCTGCCAGACCTCGGGCCTCACGGCAGCTCCCAGCGCACCTCCGTCGTGATGGACGCAGACTCCCTTCAGCTTTGTCTCAACGCCGTTTAAGAAAAAGCCCTTGTCCGGGTGGAACTCTATCTGACGGATACCCACCTTTGTCTCATCCACCAGATATGCCTGCGACGTTTCCCCGGGCAGTGTCCCGGCTCCCTCCCCATCTGATGCCTGCAGCTCTTCTCCGGGCAGTGTCCCAGCTTCTTTCCCATCTGATGCCTGCTGCCCTTCTCCGGGCAGTGTCCCAGCTTCTTTCCCAGATGATGTCTGCTGCCCTTCCCTAAGAAATGCCCCGGCTTCTTTCCCGGGCAATATGTACCACGTGCGCAGCGTGTACAGATAGGGCCGTTCCGGAGACCATAGCTGGGCCCCTTCCAGCGTGCCGGACAGGGTGCATTCCCCTCTCAGGGCCGCCTGCCCTTCCATCGTCAGGACTGTTTTTCCCTCCTCGTCCACGAGAGCGGAACAGATTCTGACAAAATCCGGCGCTGTCTGTCTGCAGGAGTCCTGATTCCTTCTTCTCGATGCGCCTTGCTCCGCCAAGCCCGTCTCTGACTCTCCAGATTTCAGTGCGCTCTGTTCCGACGCAACTTGTTCTAATCTGTCTTGTTCCGGCGCATCCGGCTCCGGCAGACCCTCAGAGACCTCCGTCCTATGCTTTACTGCGATCTGCGCCCTGCCGGTTCTATGGGCACAGCCTGAAAGTCCGCCCTCTGTATCCTCTTGTATGTCAATATGCTCCGCCCGGAAAAACACCCCGTATTCCGCAGGGTGCACCGGCTCCTGCACCACTAAAACCACCTTTCTCGTGATGCCGCTGCCCGTGAACCATCTGGAATCGGCAATGTCCTCATGGCTCACCTTCACGCAGATCACGTTCTCCCCGTCCCCGAAGACTGCCGCATGGGTGATATCATACGAAAAGGTGCTGTACCCGTAGGGGCGCCGTCCCAGATAATAGCTGTTACACCACACCTGACTGTTCTTATACACACCGTCAAAGACAACCTGCACGCTTTTTCCCCGGTATTCCTCCGGCAGGCTGAAATGTACCCTATACCAGCCTATTCCGCCCGCTACATATCCCGTACCGCTGGAGTACTGCGGGGAAAACGGCAGTTCCACAGACCAGTCGTGGGGCACGGTGACATCCTGCCATGCACTGTCGTCATATCCCTTATACCATGCCGCCCATACTTCCTTATGAGGGTACTCGTGCCGCACCTGAGTCTGCTGCGCTGCCTGAGCCCGCTGTGCCTCTTGTGCCTGCTGCGCTGCCTGAGCCCGCTGCGCCCCTTGTGCCTGCTGCCCTTCCTGAGCCCGCTGCGCCTCCTGTGCCTGCTCTCTTTCCTGAACCTGCTGTGCCTGTCCGTCTGCCAGCGCCCATGGTTCCTCCAGACGAAACTTCCAGTTTTTCCTTAATACGATCTGTTTTCTGTCCATAAGATCCCCGTTCCTTTCTCCGCTCAAACTTTCTGAAACCGGTTTCTACTTTCAGGATAAACAAATTCCCGCAAAGTGTCAAGGACAGATTTTGTCTGCCCTGAAATTGTTAGGCAGACAGAAAACCTAAAAGATTTTAAACGCCTATTGAGAAAAATTCTTTTTCAACGTAGAAAGGCAGCGGGCATGTTTAGGTATACGCATCCCTTTTTCAGTCTCGGATGGCTATTATATATCTCCCTT
>CANOFQ010000325.1 GCA_947565325.1 uncultured bacterium | reverse complement strand
CTTCTTGGAACAAGAAAGTAAAAGCCTGCATTTTTCCTTCATGACTGCGTTCCCTCCATCATGATTCAGACCAGATTTCATACCTCTATTCATATAGTCTGTGGGAAGCCGGATTTGTTAGGTGGGTACTGCGGAATAATTTTGCAGACCTTTTGAAAAGGCCTCGCTTTGCAGCGAAGCCTTTCGTTAATCATCAGAACAAATGTCTTTCTTTCAATTTAAGAAAAAGACAGGGAAACGCAGGTGAACTCCCCCTGCACCGACCGAATCTGCAGGCTGATCCCAAGTCTGGCACACAGCTCGCTCACGATGTACAGTCCCATGCCCGTTCCGCCCTCCGGCCTCATACCGTATTCCTTCCCGGTCCTATAGCCGCTCCCGGATCCGCTGCTCCCATCCGTCTGGCTGTCCCTTGTGACTCCGATCCCGTTGTCGATCCTGCTGTCTTCTCTGATTCCGCTGTCCTTCCCGGTCCCGCATCCCTTCGCAGTTCCGCTGTCCTTCCCGGTCCCGCATCCCTTCCCGGATAAGAAGCCTCTGCCGGCTCCTCCGCTGCCGGTAAATCCCCGCTCCGTCACCCTCGGCAGCTCATGGGAAGGGATCCCCGGACCGTCGTCGCAGACACGGAGCACCCGATCTTCGGCCGTCATCCGCACCCTGCAGCCCGGACAGTATTTTGCGCAGTTGATCAGAAGCTGCTTCAGAATGAAGCCAAGGCTCTTGGGGTCGGAGCTGACCATGAAATCCCCCTCCGTCTCCACGGAAATCCCCGCTGCCACCAGCAGCTCCATCTGGCTCTTCACCGCCTCCTCCATAATCTGTGCCACCGCAAATTCCCTGATCTTCACGTCTTTTTCGGCCGTGCGCAGCCTTGCATAATACAGAATGCTCTCCGTCAGATTATCCGCCCGCTTCAGCTCCCTGCGCAGCTTATAGACATCTCCGTCGTTGGACAAGATCAGAGAACAGGCCGTAAGCGGGGTCTTGATCTCATGAATCCAGCCTTCTACGTAATCACAGTACTCTTCCTTCTCCCGCATCGCCTGCTCCGCTATGCCCACGGCGGATCTGGACAGCTCCCGCATGATCCGGAAATACCGTTTTTCCACCCCGTCCGCAGGCTGTGGCAGCACCTCCCCCAGCAGATATTTCTCCGGCAGCTCCTCTATCAGCTTCTCCAGCGCCCGAAGCCTGCTGCTCTCCAGCAGTCCCCCCACAAGAAGCCATGAGGATACCAGCGTCAGGTATGCGGCGGCGCACACCCCCACAAGCTCTGTCCCGGTTCCCGCCATCAGCATGATGCCGGCAAACAAGATGCCCCCAATACCCAAAAAGCACAGTGTCACCGCCTTGGAGGCCAGATATTCCCGGGCGCTCATAGCCGGTACCCCACGCCCCGGACGGTACGGATATACTCAACTGCTCCTATTCGTTTCAATTTCTCCCTCAGACGGTTGATGTTCACATACAATGTATTCTCGTCTATATAGAGATTGTTCTGCCATAGATCCTCCACCAGCTCCTGTCTGGTGCAGAGCTCCTTTTTCATGAGACACGCCAGAATCCTCGCCTCGTTCTTCGTCAGCTCCAGAACCTCTCCCTTATACTCCGCAGTCAGCTCGGACAAGTTCAGGGTCAGCTCTCCCGCCCTCATCAGCGGATTGTTCTTCCTCTTTAAAAGCCTCGCTATCCGGGCCAGCAACACGGCGGAATTATAGGGCTTTCGGATATAATCGTCCGCCCCCACCCCGAAGCCTATGATTTCATCCTCTGCGGAATCTCTGGCCGTGAGAAAAATCACCGGCAGATCCGAGTTCATCCGCAGCCTGCGGCACAGCTCATAGCCGCTCTCCCCCGGCAGATTTACGTCCAGCAGCGCCAGGTCGCAGGGAAGCTCTGTAACCGCCATGTAACCGTTCGTCCGAAGCAGGATCATAAGCTCCTGCCTGACGCTTTCATCGTCCTCTATCACCAGAATTCTGTCCATACTCTCTCCTCTTCTTGGCAGACCCGGAACACAGACAGCCAGCCTTCCCTCTTCTGAGCAGCACCGGCAGCAACAGCACGGCCAGGCCTGCCGCAAGTCCCGGTATGCCCCGTTTCAAAAGGCCTTCCCTTTTTCCCCTTTCTTCTACGGCCTTCCAAGTTTCCACAGCCGTTTTTGCCGCCAGCTCCTCCGCTTCCCTTGCCGCCTGCTCCATGGCAGCCTTTTTTGCCCGTTCCTGTGCCTCTTTTCGGGCCTGCTCCTCCGCTTCTCTTCTGGCCTGCTCCTCTGCCTCTTTTCGGGCCTGTTCCTCTGCGGCCTTTCTTGCCCGGACAGCATCCTGCTCCAATTCCTCCAGAGAATATCCCTCTTCCAGCACGGCCATGGAAAACACCCCTCCCAGAGCCTCCTGCGCCGCCGTTCTCATTTCGTCCCGCAGGCGCTGGTCCGCCGCTCTCCATTTCTCATACTCTGTCTGGATCTGTTCCTGCGTATACGTAGCCCGTTGCATCATGACCTCGATCCACATATTGCGGTACGCCGCCGCTGACCGGTGCCGCTTTTTCTGGAGGTCATACACTCGTCCTGCGGCATCCTGCCAGTCTCCCTCCAGCACAGAAAAGTCAATGCCGTTCTCCAGCTCCTTTCCCGTAAACTTTCCGATTTCCGCCTCGCCCATCAGCACTCTGTAGGAGACGTCCCCAGAAAATCCCTCCGCCAGAAGCGTCTTTCTGTACAAGACATCTCCTGCATCAAAAAGCTCTCTGAAAGCCAGCACGTCATCGGTGGCCGCCACCGGGAGCGTCTCTGTCCTCCATGTCCACTTCATGCCCCTTTCGCCCTGATAGAAATCCGTGACCTCATCCCTTACGGCTGCCGCTTCCCCGTCCGAGGCAGCGGTTTCCGAAAGAGGCTCCTCCGCTCCCTGTGCACGAAGAATATAATATGCGATCAGCCTCTGCCCTGCGGCATTGGGATGGATGCAGTCTGTGGTTAAAGTATTCCCTGCGTCCTCTTTCTGGAGCTGCGCCGTAAGCTCTGCCATGGAAGTGTGAAAATCAAGGTAATGTACCTCCCATTCATCCGCTTTTGCCTCCAGCCCGTCCATATATTCAAGCAGTCTGTCCTCAAAGGTCCAGCGGGGCCTTCCGTTCCAGTAATTCAGCGCACAGTTCTGGTCGCAGATGGGCGGGGACAGTATCAGAATGTCTTCTCCCTTCAGCCCGTCCTCCTTCAGACGCTCTATCAGCTTCTCCATGCTGCCGATATACTCCTCCGGCGCATATCCCAGAATGGCCTCGTTGGTTCCCAGCAGGATAATCGCCTTATTGATCCCCCGCAGAGCCGGATCCTGATCATAGATATTCAGCACGTCCCCGATTTTGTATCCCCCGGCCCCCAGATTGCGGAATTCGATTTCCCTCTCAGGAAACCGGCTCAGATAATACTGATCCAGCATCTCCACATAACTGAGAGGCGTGTATGTCGCATGCGTAATGCTGTCCCCGATACAGCCCACTATGTCGCCGTCACTATATAAGGAAAGCGGCTCCCCTTCGGCCGCCTCCGTTTTCAGTTCCTTCCCCATCCCTATCCCGAAACAAACGATGCAGAACAAGAGACGCAGGAACAGAAAGCTTTGTGGTTTCATCCGATGCATCATAATCCTCCTCGTAACTACAATCGGCAATTAATCCTACGCCCTTATAGGACCCATAAAAATTTGCCAAATTCAGTATAACGGCTTATCACCGCAGAC
>CANOFQ010000324.1 GCA_947565325.1 uncultured bacterium | reverse complement strand
CGGAAACAGAAAAGCAAAAACAGATTTTAGAACAATTCAAGGAAAAGGAACAGGGGAGAAGCTTGGGCATATCCGTGAGGAGAGGAACAAAGAGATCGCCAGCCGTCTGCAGGCCGTATTCTGTGAGTGGTATGATAACGGGCATGTAAATGAGGAGGATCCCAATACCTGCATTCTGCGCATTCGCCTCAGGGACGGAGTTCTTTTTTCCCACGGAACAAGGTATGACATTGATTTTGGAGAAAACAAGTGATTATGAAACAGTTGCCCATGGAGGCATTCGGAAAACGTATCACTGCGGCTTGCATGAGTAGTTTACAAGAGTATTTTGCAGGCAGTTTGCAGGAGTAACAGGGTAGGAGGCGGGTGGAGCATGTCCCTGCAGGGCGAGACGCGAGAGAAGACGAGAACAGATATAAGGGAGCCGAGACAGTACCGGGTAGTGATGCACAATGACGATTTCACGCCCATGGACTTCGTGGTGGAGATTCTGATGGACATTTTCCGCAAGGATAGGCTGGAGGCGGTACATCTGATGCTGAAGGTGCATGAGAGCGGCCGGGCGGCTGTGGGGGCTTATCCCTATGATCTGGCGGCCACCAAGGTGCAGGCGGCGGCAGTCAGAGCCAAGGAAGGGAACTTCCCGTTCCGGATGACCATTGAGGAGGCATGAGGATGCAGGTATCGGTTGAGGTGGCAGAAATCATCAATGTGGCGTTTTCTCTGGCAAAGAGCGCAGGCTTTGAGTATGTGACGCCGGAGCTTATGCTGTATGTCATCTGTGAGAATCCCGTGTTTGCCCGGGCCTTTGAAAACTGCGGCGGCAGGATCCGGGAGCTGGATTATCATCTGAGGACATATCTTGACGAATACATGGAGCCTGAGGAGGGGGATTCTGAGAACGCTCCCCAGCTTTCCATAGGTATGGTGCAGGTTCTGACGCAGGCCTGGGAGTCCGCAAGGAACAGCGACAAGGAGGCAGCGGAGCTGTCCCATGTGCTGCATGCCATGTATGGGCTGGAGGAGAGCTACGCCGTCTACTATATGAGGGGGCAGGGAGTGGAGTCGGCGGAGCTTCTGCAGGAAATGCTGCTGGTCTCCGAGGAGCTTGCATATGAGGAGGGGCAGGAGCAGAGCGGGGACAGCGCACAACAGAGAAGGACGAGTAATGCGTCTGGATACAAGGACGGAGCTTCAGCAGCTGGCCGGACGCATGGACAGGGTAAAGGCAAAACGGCAGACCGCCGGGCCCGTGGGCAGGCGAAAAACGGATTTGGTGATGGGACAGAGAAGGCTTCCTTAGAGGATGAAGAAGGCAACTGGGAGGAAGAGGACAGTCCAGACGAGGAGGACGGCCCGGCTGAAGAAACCGATTCGGATGGAGAGGACGGGTGGTTCCGGGATCACAGCACCGGAAATGCCAGACGGAGTGCGGGGAGAGCCGCCGGAAGGAGCATCAGGGCCGGGGAAGAGGATCCCGGCGAGGAGAGCGAGCCTGAAGGGGAGGCCCAGAGGGGCTTCTGGAGGCGGTACGCAGTGTGCCTGAATGATTCTCTGGAAGGGGTAAATCCGCTGATCGGCAGGGAAGAGGAGCTGGAGCGGACCATGCAGGTGCTCTGCCGGAAGGAAAAGAACAACCCCCTGCACATAGGGGAACCCGGCGTGGGCAAGACCGCCATCGTCTATGGGCTGGCAAGGCTTCTGAAGGAGAACAGGGTGCCGGAAACGCTGGCGGGGGCGAAGATCTTTGCACTGGATCTGGGGAGCCTGCTGGCGGGAACCCAGTACAGAGGAGATTTTGAGAAGCGGTTCAAAAGGGTCATGGACAGCATCGGCCGGGAGGAAAAGCCCATTGTATATATCGACGAGATACACAACATCGTGGGAGCCGGGGCCGTGGGCGGGGGAACCTTTGACATTTCCAACATGCTCAAGCCCTATCTGGGAGCTGGGCAGGTGCGCTTTATCGGTGCCACCACCTATGAGGAATATAAGAAGCATTTCGAGAAGAGCAAGGGGCTGGTGAGGCGGTTCCAGAACATCGACGTCAAGGAGCCGGACATTTCGGACACGGTGGGGATCCTGAAGGGGCTCAAGGGCAGCTACGAAGCGTTCCACGGTGTCTGCTACGAGGACGGGGTGCTGGAATATGCGGCGGAGATGAGCGTAAGGCATATTAATGAGCGCCGTCTGCCGGACAAGGCCATCGACCTGATAGACGAGGCCGGGGCGTACCGACGTCTGCATCCTCAGGAGGGAGAGAAGCAGACCGTGGACAAGGGACTGATCGACGAAATCTTGTCCAGAACCTGCCACATTCCGAAACAGACGGTGGAGCGGGACGAGACGGAAACCTTGTCGACTCTGGAGGACCGCCTTCTGGGCAGGGTCTTCGGGCAGAACGAGGCCATTTCTCAGGTGGTGAACGCAGTGAAGTTTTCCAGAGCGGGTCTGCTGGAGGAGGGAAAGCCTCTTGCCAGCCTGCTGTTCGTGGGCCCTACGGGCGTGGGTAAGACGGAGATCGCAAAGAGTCTGGGGGAGGAACTGGGTATCCGGCTGGTTCGCTTCGACATGAGCGAGTACGGGGAAAAGCATGCCGTGGCAAAGCTGATCGGCGCTCCGGCGGGGTATGTGGGCTACGAGGAGGGAGGGCTTCTCACGGAGGAGATCCGCAAAAACCCGCACTGTGTGCTTCTGCTTGACGAGATCGAGAAGGCTCATCCCGATATTTATAATATCCTGCTGCAGGTGATGGACTATGCCACTCTCACGGACAATCAGGGCAGGAAGGCGGACTTCCGGAACGTGATTCTGATCATGACCTCCAATGCGGGGGCAAGCAGGATCGGCAGGCCCGGCATCGGCTTTCAGGGTCGGGACGTGAAGGCGGACGTGGTGCTGGAGGAGGTGAAGCGCATCTTCCAGCCGGAGTTCCGCAACCGCCTGAGCCGGATCGTGGTGTTTAACGGCATGGACGAGGCCATGGCGGGCCGGATCGTGGACAAGAAGCTGGGGGAACTTAAGGCCATGCTGCTCCGGAAAAGCGTAGAGCTTGCGGTGGACAGGGAAGCGGCGGAGCTGGTGAGGCAGAAGGGCGTCAGCGCAGAGTTCGGCGCAAGACAGATCGAGCGGGTGATTCAGGGGGAGATCAAGCCTCTTCTGGTGGACGAGATCTTGTTCGGGGCCCTGAAGGAGGGAGGAAGCTGCCGTCTGACGGCGACAGAGGGAGTGTTTGAGCTGAAAGAAGAAAAGACGTGTTGAAGGGGCTACAGTGTGGAATGAAAACAAATCCTATCATCATTAGGCTTCTGACTTTGACGGATTTATGCCAGCTGTGATAAACGATTCAAAGTAAATTAGAATCTCAGGAGGTTATTGTATGTTTGGAGAAATATCATTCCCGGAAGGTGGCAGATCGCCCCTTCTAAGGAGAAGGTATAGTGCTCTTATGTCGTGCGGTTAACGGATGCCGTGCCGTCTGTAAAGCCAGTCCATAATACTCGCCTCTGTGTTTTTGTTTACGGCCGCTTCCGGAACCAGCCCCACTGTCTTGCGCAGCGAGGAATCAGGAACTCTCTTTTTCAGTGCGGTTCCATGGCAACGGGCCAGTGTCTCAATGGAGTTGCCTTGTATGGATACACAGAACTCTATGGTTCCATGAGGTTTTTTGAATTGATCCCACAATGCCTTGTCAAGCTGCTCGTTAGTTTAGCGTGGGGTCAATTTCGCCGCCTGCCGAATAATGTTGCATC
>CANOFQ010000323.1 GCA_947565325.1 uncultured bacterium | reverse complement strand
CATAATGGCCAAGCTGGTGAGCCTATTTGTGGTACTGCTGCTCTATGCGGTCTTCCCGTCTGCCACAGCTTTCCCTTCCGCTCTGGCTTTTCCGTCCGCCGCTGTGTCGTTTCCCTCCAGATCCTTCTCGATAACCTCGCCCTCTTCCATGAGTTTCTCTTCGTTCTGCCGGTCAAAATAGTCCAGAGTCCACTTCAGCACGCTGCCCAGCAGGAAAAAGAGCAGCAGTACCACAAATAGGCTCACCAGCTTGGCCATTATGCTGTACCCTTCTATGTAAGTGATGATGCATGTCACCGCGCCTGCCGACAGCATCAAAAGAAGCGGTAAATTCTTCCTGTTCATATGCCCACCTCTCCCAAAAATATCTCTGCCGTCCTCAGATGATCTTCTCCGGCTTGCCTACCGCACGGATATGATATGCCCCTGTCTCAGGGTAGAAAACAACAGTCCTGCCGTAATTCGCCCCCGTATCCTGCGCCAGAATAGGAATTTTCAGCTCCTTCAGCTTCGCTCTGGCCGCCTCTGCGTTTCTGTCTCCCACCTGCCCCACGGAGGAACTTCCTCCTCCCTGAAAGCTGAACATGGTGGCCCCGCCGGCTATCTTCGCCACCATGCGGATCCGCCTGGCGCCCATTCTCTCCATCTGCCTCACCAGCTCCTCGATCCCCGTGTCTGCGAACTTGGCCAGGTTGTGCTGGCCTACGCTGATGGCCTTGCTGTCCGGCAGCATGATATGAACCAGCCCACCTATTTTCGTCATGGGATCCCGGATGGCGATACCCACGCAGGAGCCCAGTCCCAGCGTCATCACCCCGTCAGGACTCACGCATGTCTTAAGATCTGCAATTCCTACTTTAATAATTTCACTCATGATTCCACTTCCATATCTTTTTTATCCTTTAAAATACCGCCTGACCGCCCCTGCTCGCTCAATCCCAAGTAAACAAACCAGCTTTCCAGCATGCTGCCGGATTCCCGGTGCATCGTAAGGCCCCTGGTGCATCACTGGATTATTCCCAGTGCATCACTGGATTCCCAGTGCGGCAAGAATTTTCTCGTAGGATTCCAAATCAGGAATCAAAATAAAATAACCGTCCAGCTCTACCTCATCATAGAACTGGGACTGTATCAGCAGAATCTTGTCGCCGTATATTCCGAACTGGATCGCAGGGACGCTGAGGATCGCACCGGCCATGTCAATGGTCAGCGCCGGCGGAGACGGAAAAATAGTCAGACTGGTCATGGTGGAAAGAGAATTCAGGTAAGCTCCCGTGATGATATTCCCAACCTCCTGCATGGCTGACAGCCCCATTTCTTCGAACTCCGTGCCCTCCGGCAGCATTCCGGCGGTGATCTTGCGGATCAGATGCCTTGCGCTCTGCTCCTTGAGCATGAACATCATGCTGCCCGTCACATCCCCCTCCACGCCGAGGAACACCGCCACCATGACCTGCTCCTCGCCGCCTACCAGATCCCCCACCTCGGAAAATTCCAGCAGCCTGACCTGAGGGACCTTCATGTCTACCTTGCACTGAAGCATCTGCGACAGCGCCGTCATGGCATTGCCGGCGCCGATGTTGCCCAGCTCCTTGAGTATATCATAATAATTTTCCGTAACCTGCTCCAATATCTTATCTTTCATCCGCATTTCTCCCTCATCAGATTCGTCATGGGTCCGGTCTCCGCCCAGCTGTCCCTAGCATTATTATAACATATATCCATGCTTTCGTAAGCACAAATTCACCAAATGAACGCAGTTTTTATCATTTCTAAGGCGAAAGGACAGCGCTTATATGTCTCCTGCCCTACTCCCGGCGGCCGTACTTCTCCTTCTGACGGCTTCTCCGCTCCTCTTCAAATATGAATTTGATGATCTCCTCCCGCACGGCCGGATCCATGTCAAAAAATTTGACCCGGTGTTCATATGTACCCGGACGGTTGTCGAGCTCCACTGCGCTGAGCACCCTGCTGATCACCTCGTACTTCTTCCGCTCGGTCCCGTTGATCAGGTGGTAGCTGCAGTAAAGCAGGCTTCCCGCCTCATAGCAGTGGGTGGAAAGAAAGCGCAGTCCGCCGCCGCTGATGTCCACTATGACGCATTCCTTCATAGGAAGATTCTTTGTCAGCTTATAGGGCAGATTGCTCTCTATGGTCTGCACCTCGTCTTCCCTGAGGCTCCGGCTGTGCATCTCCAGCGCACATCTGAGACGGTAGAACTCTCTCCTCTGGTACCTGCGCAGATTGCTGGTGAGCTCCACCCGCAGCAGATACATATTGTTGCTCTTGTAGCGGTCCACGATCCTGCCGAAGCACTGGTACATGCCGTTGGAGGTATAGAAAACCATGTCGAACTCCACGTCCACCGGAAGAAGAATCAGTTTCGTCTTCTCCATGGGCATCTGGATCTCTATGACATCCTCCGAGAGAATGTCATAAACCTCGCTCATGTAGACCTTTCCCGCACTGGCAGTCTGCTCCTCCAGCCCCTGATCCGCCGCCTGAAGCTCAATTTTGTCTCCCAGCGAAATAAATTTTGAAAACATACTTACCACCCCGTCTTCTTATATTTTGCCTTTACCTGCTATGATATGTGTGAAAAACGCCGCCATTCCTCTCTTAGGCTGACGATCCGACTCCTCTCTGTCCAAAAGCCTGCCGGCGATCCGCTCATAAGCCGCCGTGGACTTCGCACCCGGGTTCTGGAGGGACACCGGCACCTGCTGCATCACCGACCGGGACAGCTGACCGTCCTCCGGCACGTACCCCAGATAAGTCATGGGTACCTTCAGATAACGCTCCACCACTGCGTTGAGCTTGTTGAAAAGGATCTGGCCCTCCGGGCCCTTGGCCACCCTGTTCGCCACCAGCTTCACCTTCGTGGCATTCTGGTCGAATCTGGGATGATGGTACAGTGCCTTCAGCAGAGAGTAGGAATCCGTGATGGACGTAGGCTCAGGCGTGGTCACAAGAAGAATCTCCCCGCTGGCCACAAGAAATTCCAGTACTGCATCGGCAATGCCCGCCCCCGTGTCCACAATGATGATATCAGCAATCGAATCCAGCTGGGCCAGATTCTGAATGATATAATTCAAATAGTCAAGGCTCAGGTTGAACATCCCCGCTATGCCGCTCCCGCCGGAGATGAACCCCACCTCCATAGGGCCCCATGTAATGATGTCCGTGATGCTCTTGCCCTGGTAGATCAGATCGCACAGACTGTATTTCGGCACCGCCCCGAACATAATCTCTATATTCGCAAGCCCGAAGTCCGCATCCAGAATAATGACCTTCTTGCCCATCTTCCTGAACTGAATCGCCAGATTGATGGACGTGTTGGACTTCCCTACCCCGCCCTTTCCGCTGGTGACGGTAATGACACGGGCCAGTGATCTGGGTGCCTGCCTGCCTGCCTTCAGGATCCGTAATTGTTCCGCCTGATCCATGCTCTCCCTCCTTTGTGTCAGTCACTGCCGCTCATACCATCCTTGTGCTCAGAATATGCTTCACTGTCTTCTGCGGGTTGAACTGCTCGATATCACTGGGCACATTCTGCCCATAGGTCACAAACGCTATGGGGGTATCCGTAAACAGCTTCAGATTCAGCAGATTCCCCCACGCAGCCGTCTCGTCCAGCTTCGTGAAGATCATCTGAAAGTCCGCTATCCCCTGGTAACAAGAAACGATCCTTAACAAGTCATGATACTTGATAAAATAGGCATTCTTGCAACAGATGTAGCTGAACTTAAAACGGA
>CANOFQ010000322.1 GCA_947565325.1 uncultured bacterium | reverse complement strand
GTTCATCTCCTCGGCCTCCGACAATATGAATATTGTCATGGCCATGAACATGGGCGGGGACGATTTCATCCCCAAACCGGTAGATCTGGAGGTCATGACGGCTAAGATACATGCGGTGCTCCGCAGGGCCTATGATATGACGGGCAGGATTCCGGTGCTGGAGCACAGAGGGGCAGTGCTGAACTTGAACGATACATCCCTGACGTATGGGGGAGAGCGCATCGAGCTGACGAAAAACGAATTCCGCATCCTGCAGACCCTGATGGAGAATAAGGGAAAGGTAGTAAGCCGGGACACCCTAATGACGAAGCTGTGGCAGATGGATTCCTATGTGGAGGAGAACACGCTGACCGTCAATGTCACCAGACTCCGCAGGAAGCTGGAGGGCGCAGGGCTTGCGGATTTCATTGCGACCAAGGTAGGCAGCGGGTACATCATACAGTAAAAGAATGTGGGAGTCGGCTTTGCTCTTTGGCAGTGTCAAATGCCTGATGGAAGAGCCGTAAAATAGGGGGCGTCAGACGGCAGAAAACGTGGATGCCGATAAGCGGAAACGGCTTGCCATGTACAGAGGCGGGCAGTATGACAGATATGCACAGAGACAGACAGGACAGCAGCATGTACGGAGGCAGGATGACAGATATGCGCAGGGATGGGCAAAACGGAAAGAGGAAGGACAAACTCTGTGGAGGAGAAAAGAACCGCAGGAGAAAGATGCGCCGCAGGGGTGAAAAGGAGGGGAGCAGTCCCGGCATTTTAGGGAAATACTTACGGCAGAAGAGGAAAACGGCGCTGGCATTTCTTGTATATAGCTGCATCTTCGGCGCAGTGTTCGCCCTATACCGGCTGCAGTGGGAGGCTGTGTTGTATGCCGCAGGACTGTGCTGTCTGCTTACGGCAGTGCTGGCAGTCTGGGATTTTGGCCGTTATAAGGCGGCCCATGAGGAGCGGCAAAGGATATTGCGCAATGTGGAGCTTCTGTCAGGGGAGCTGCCGGAGCCGGGATCCCTTGGGGAGGCCGATTATCAGGAGATGCTCCGGAGGCTGAAGACGACCTTCGACGACAATAAGAATGCATGGCAGGAGGAGCGCAGGGAAAGCATGGACTATTACACTACATGGGTCCATCAGATCAAGACGCCCATCTCCGTCATGCGCATGACCCTGCAGGATGAGGACACGGAGGAGCACAGAGAGCTTCTGGCAGAGCTGTTCCGGATCGAGCAGTATGTGGAGATGGCGCTGAACTGGGTGCGGCTGGGGAGCGATTCCATGGATTTCGTGTTTCGGGAATATGATCTGGACAGCATTATCCGGCAGGCCATCCATAAATATGCGTCCCAATTTGTCCGCAGGCGCATCAGGCTTTCCTATGAGCCCGTGGACAGGAAAGTGCTCACGGATGAAAAGTGGCTGCTGTTCATCATAGAGCAGCTCTTGTCCAACGCAGTGAAATATACCCAGAAGGGCGGCGTGTATATCAGGGTGACGCAGGAGGGCGTGCTGGAGATCGGAGATACCGGCATGGGAATCGCCGCCGAAGACGTGCCCAGAATTTTTGAGAAGGGCTTCACCGGCTATAACGGACGGGCGGACAAGAAGTCCACGGGCCTTGGGCTCTATCTGTGCAGCCTGACGGCAAAGAAGCTCTCTCACAGAATCTGGGTGGAATCCCAGGTGGGGCAGGGGACTACCGTCTATCTGGACCTGCACAGGGAGAAGCTGGAGGTGGAGTGAAAGCGGTTCTTACAAAAATGTCACAAGGCTTGGCGGAATTGTCACCGGATTGGATGTCGGGAGATTCCGCTTATTCTTATAATAGACTTGTAAATGAGGAGGCCCGAAGGCGGCGGTAAGCCCCAAGGGACAGCCCGTGGAACAGACGGAACAGCCCATGGAACGACTGGACAGCCGACGGGGCGGCCGAAAGGTTCGTGGGACAGATTCACGGAGCACGAAAGCGGGGCCCCTATCAGGACAAGAATAGGAGGTTGAATGACATGGCATTATTGGAGGCCGCAAACATTCAGAAAATCTATACCACCCGTTTCGGAGGGAACCGGGTGCAGGCTCTCTCCAAGGTATCCTTCTCGGTGGAGGAGGGGGAGTATGTGGCGATCATGGGGGAGTCGGGCTCCGGCAAGACGACCCTGCTGAACATTCTGGCCGCTCTGGACCGGCCTACGGGAGGGCAGGTGCTGCTGGAAGGCAAGAACCTTTCCGGCGTGAAGGAGAGGGAGCTGGCGGCGTTTCGCCGCAGTAATCTGGGGTTCGTGTTTCAGGACTTCAATCTGCTGGACACCTTCACCCTGAAGGACAATATCTTCCTGCCGCTGGTATTGGGCGGAAGGGACTATGGTGAAATGGAGAAGAGGCTGCGGCCCATTGCGGTGCGGCTTCGGATTCAGGAGATTCTGGAAAAGTATCCCTATGAGGTCTCCGGGGGACAGAAGCAGCGGGCGGCGGTGGCAAGGGCGCTGATCACGGGGCCGAAGCTGGTGCTGGCCGACGAGCCCACGGGGGCGCTGGACTCCAAGGCGGCGGACGGCCTGCTGGACATTTTTCAGGATATCAATGAAGACGGCCAGACCATTCTGATGGTGACCCATTCCGTGAGAGCGGCCAGCCGGGCAGGACGGGTGATGTTCATCAAGGACGGGGAGGTCTTTCATCAGATTTACCGGGGCAGCAGCACCAGCGAGCAGCTCTACCAGAAGATCTCCGATACGCTGACGCTCCTTGCCATGGGAGGGAAGAGCTGATGAAGAGTGGTTTTTATAGGAAACTGGCGGCAGGGAACATCCGAAAGAACAGCAAGACCTATCTTCCCTATATGGTGACCTGCATCGTGACGGTAGCCATATTCTACATCATACGCTCCCTGACCCGCAATCCGGGGCTGAACCAGCTGGTGGGAGGGAACTTCATTCATACCACGCTGGCCATGGGCAGCGGCGTGGTAAGCATTTTTGCCGTAGTGTTTCTGTTTTACACCAGCAGCTTCCTGATGAAGCGCAGGAAGAAAGAATTCGGTCTGTTCAACGTCCTTGGCATGGAGAGAAGGCACCTGGCCAGAGTGGTGGGCTGGGAGACGGTGTACGTGACGCTGGCAGGACTGTTTTTCGGGCTTGGGCTGGGGATAGCGCTGGACAAGGTGATGTTCCTGGCGCTGCTTCGGATCGTAGGCAGAGAGGTGGCGCTGGGATTCTTTGTCTCCGGTGAGGCCGTCAGGGACACAATGGGAATATTTGTCTGTGTCTTTGCATTGATTTATCTTAATTCTGTCTGGCAGATCTGCAGGGTTGACCCCATAGAGCTGCTGCGGGCAGAAAGCGCAGGGGAGCGGGAGCCCAAGGCGAAATGGCTGCTGGCCATGCTGGGACTGGGGGCCCTGGGCGGCGGATATTATATTGCCGTCACGACCCAGAACCCCATAGAATCCGTGATGATGTTCTTCGTAGCGGTGCTGCTGGTGATCGCAGGAACCTATCTGCTGTTCGTGGCAGGCAGTATAGCGCTGTTAAAGCTGCTGCGGAAGAATAAGAGGTATTATTATCGTACAAAGCATTTTGTCAGTGTGTCGGGGATGATCTACCGGATGAAGCAGAATGCAGTGGGGCTGGCCAATATCTGTATCCTGTCCACCATGGTTCTGGTGATGGTCTCCACCACCACCTCTATGATGCTGGGCATGGAGGACATTATCAGGAATCGCTATCCGGCGGATTTCATGCTGTATCTGGAAGGAGAGGCGGGG
>CANOFQ010000321.1 GCA_947565325.1 uncultured bacterium | reverse complement strand
ATGGATATTTCTTTTTCCGTGGACGTTTCTTTTTCCATGGAGATTTCTTTTTCCGTGGAGATTTCCTTTTCCATGGATATTTCCGTGGACATTCCTTCTTCCGTTTCTATGCTATCTACTATCTATAATACTCTTAAAATTTCCACAAAACAAGTGGGCGTTTTCTAATTTTTTTCTAAAGGAGGGAGTCTCTTGACCGAGAGCCTTGGCTCATCTTAAGTTTAAAATAAGCGCATGAAAGCAAAAAACAGATTCAGGATTCAGAAGTCCATTGATGACAAAAGAGAATGAGAAGACGCAGAACAAAGCCGTTACCGTCGGATGCCCGCCGGAGCAGGGGAGCGCTGTATAATGGAAGAAGGAATGTCCATGGAAGAAGGAATGTCCATGGAAGAAGGAATGTCCATGGAAAAAGGAATGTCCACGGAAAAAGAAATATCCATAAAAATATCCAACAAGAAATGTACCTGAACCGAAGGCAGAAAAGCATCCCACAAGGAATGCGCCTAAGCCGGAGGCAGAGGAGCTGAAAGCTCTTCCCTTGTAAATACCCAGTCACCGAATATCTCTCTGCTCCACCGCTGCAGATCCGGCAGGTGCAGTCTGTCGTTTCCCTCATAGTCCTGAATGCCGTGCCGGGATGCCAACTCCTCTGTATACTCCTCCAGCAGATAAATACGTTCCAGATGTAGGGAGCCCCTCTTATAATGGCATACCAGCGGCAGCACCCCCGTCTTTTCCTCCGAGATGGACACACCGTCTTCCCCCACATGAAACGTGACCCATGCCATTCCCTCCAGCATACATTGGGGATTCATCTGGAGAGAGGCATAGTTGCCCAGCGAAAAATAGCACAAAGCTCTATTGCCGTTCTCCGAAACCACCCATTCTATGGGCTGGGGTACATGGGGATGGGTGCCGATGATGAGATCCGCTCCTGCCTCCGTCAGCGCCTCCGCAAAAATGCGCTGGTACTTGGACGGTTCCGTCTTGTATTCCGTTCCCCAATGGGGAAATACTACTACAATATCAGCAAGCTGCTTCGCCTCCGTTATGTCCTCTGTCACCTGTGGATTCAGAGCAGTGAAGTTGATCGCCCCTGAATCCTCGTCATAATCGCAGAGCATATTCAGATGCCCTCTGAGCTCCGGGGGCAGAACCGACATATTAGGGCCATAGGTATAGTTCAGGATCGCAAAAGTGATGCCTTTTACCTCAAGAATCGGAATCCGCTCACTCTCCTTGGATGTTCCCTCTTCCGTCCTCCCGGATATGCCTGCCATCAGCACCTCAGGATGTTTGTTCCAGTAATCCGCACAGTGGTATATCCCGTCTATTCCCTGATCTGCCGCATGGTTCGTGGCGTGTAGCACCACATTGAAGCCCGCCTCAGCTATGGCGTCCCCCACTTCGATAGGGGAATTGAACCGGGGATATCCCGTGATCCCCAGCTCGTTTCCGCCAAGGATCGTCTCTTGATTGATCGCTTTTATGTCTGCCAGTGCCAAAAAGTCAGAGACACCCTCGAACAAGAAGGAATAGTCATAGCTGCCGTCCTCCATGCGTCCGGTATTTATGATCCCCTCGTGAAGCAGATCATCTCCCAGCGCCATGAGGGTGATCTCTTGTTCCTCCACGGACATTCCTTCCTCCATGGACATTCCTTCTTCCATGGATGTTCCTTCATCCATTTCTTTCGGCAGACTGGTATCGCCTTCACCGCCGCTGCCCGTGCCGTCCATCTCCCCGCTGCCGTTCGTCCTATTCTCACCCTCCCCCATAGCCGGTATCCAAGAGGGCTCGACTTTTTTCCAATGCTCAGCAGCCGTCTCCGAATCCTCCAGCTGAAAGGGCGATAAAATCAAAATGCATAGTACCAGCATTATGGATAAAATACTCAGACCAATAATTTTCTTCATAACCAATTTTTTATTGGCTTTACGAATGCCGCAAGCTCCTTCACTTTTGAATTATGCAAATATGCCGCACCCAAGATGCTGATAGGCCAGCTCCGTAACTATCCTGCCCTTGGGAGTGCGGTTCAGGAATCCGTTCTTGATCAGATAGGGCTCATACACGTCCTCTATGGTGCCTGCATCCTCTCCAATGGCGGCTGCCAACGTGTCAAGCCCTACAGGCCCACCGTTGAATTTCTGAATGACAGTGAGAAGTATGTTCCTGTCGATATGGTCCAGCCCCATCTTGTCCACGTCCATCAGGTCAAGGGCCGTTCTGGCTACATTCTCGGTAATAATGCCGTCGTACTTTACCTGAGCGAAATCCCGCACCCTCTTCAGGATTCGGTTGGCAAGCCTCGGAGTGCCGCGACTGCGGCGTGCCATCTCCAGCGCCCCCTCCGGCTCGATCTCCACCCCCAGAATCCTTGCGGAATGCAGAATGATCAGCCGAAGCTCCTCCACTTCATAGAACTCCATGTGATAGATCATTCCGAAACGATCCCTCAGGGGGGCCGTCAGAAGGCCGGCCCTTGTAGTTGCTCCTACCAGAGTAAACCGAGGTAGATCCAGCCGCACGGAACGGGCTGTGGAACCCTTCCCAATCATGATATCGATACAATAGTCTTCCATGGCAGGGTACAGAACCTCCTCCACCTGACGGTTCAGGCGGTGAATCTCGTCCACAAAGAGCAGATCCCCCTCCTCCAGATTGTTGAGGATTGCCGCCATCTCCCCCGGCTTCTCTATGGCAGGGCCGCTGGTCACCTTCAGATGCACTCCCATCTCGTTGGCGATGATCCCGGCCAGAGTGGTCTTGCCCAGTCCCGGCGGGCCGTAAAGCAGCACATGATCCAGTGCGTCCTTCCGGATCCTTGCCGCCTCGATATAGATCTTCAGATTTTCCTTCACCTTTGATTGACCGATATAGTCATCGAGCTTCTGGGGGCGCAGGGAGCCCTCTATCTTCACATCCTCTTCGGTGATGTTCGTCTCTATCATTCTTCCTGCCATAGCTCTTTCCTCCTGCGCCTTGGGTTATAGACAGCCTGCTTGTTCCCCGCCTTCTGTCTGCCTGAGAACACACGCTGATTTTATCAGAACATTTTTTTCAGGGCCGCTTTCAGCACGGCCCCGGAATCCATGTCTTCGATTCCCTCGATGGCATTCACGGCCTTCAGAGCCTCCGCCTGACCATACCCGAGGGATACCAGCGCCTCCACGGCTTCCCGCTTCTGGGCAGTGTCCGCAGCGGCATTTACGGCTGCTCCGTACTCCGCCGTCTCCCTGCCCACCAGCGTATCCTCCATGTGTATCTTCCCCTTCAGCTCCAGAATCAGCCGCTCCGCCGTCTTGGCTCCGATCCCGGGCGCTCTGGAAATGGCCTTCGCATCCCCGGACATAATCGCAAAACGCAGGGAATCCGCATTCAGCGTGGAGAGAATGGCCAGCGCCCCCTTGGGACCTATACCGCTGACGGTGATACACTGTTTAAAGATCGCCAGATCATCCTTTGACAGAAAGCCGAAAAGTGATACTCCGTCCTCCCGGACGTTGAGATAGGTATAAAGCTTCGCCTGCTCTCCGACTCCCGGCATTCTGGCTGCCGTGTCCGCCGAGACCCTGATGCTGTAGCCTAGTCCCCCTACATCGATCACTGCACTATCTTCTCTTATTTCCTCCACGGTGCCCTTTACATAAGCTATCATCTATTTCCTCCGCAGTGCCCTGCCGCTCTTGATTTCCTGCCTATGCGTGCAGCTGACATCAAGCAGGCTGAAGCGGATGCCGCATATCGTATTCAGGAA
>CANOFQ010000320.1 GCA_947565325.1 uncultured bacterium | reverse complement strand
CAGCTACGCCAAATCCCAGAACGCGGAGGTTCCCATGGACAGAAATAAATTATTGAAAATGGTAGTAGTATTAGCATGTATTGTAGTTATCGTGACCAGTATCTCTAAGCTGTTCCGCAAGGACTCCATGACCCTCACGGACTACGCTAAACTTCATCCTACTCCCACACCCGAACAGTCAATGGAGGCCGGCTCCGACACAGAGGCTTCCAAAAGCGAAGCGGCCCAGCCCTCCGATGAAAGCATCTCCCCTTCCGGCAAGGAACCGGAAGGCGCTGACCTGCCCTCTTCTCAGGAACCGGCCGAATCCCTGCCCCAGAGCAGCCCGGACCCTATGGAAGAAGAACTGCTCACCGGGGAAGCCCTGAACGGCTCTTCCATGCTGGAGCAGCGGGTCCTGTTCGCCGAGGGCTTCTACTACGAGCCACTCTCCGACAAGCTGAGGCGTTATATCACCGGCATCTCCTACCCAGACATGGGCGGCGATGCGTCCTCCGGCTCCGGTGGCAGCACCGCATCCTCCGGTTCTGGCAGCGGCGGCAGTGACGGCGCCACGTCCTCTGACTCTGGCGGCGGCAGTACCGCATCCTCCGGTTCTGGCAGCGGCGGCAGTGACGGCGCCACGTCCTCTGACTCTGGCGGCGGCACTGCGCCTTCCGCCCCTGAGATCGGTCTGGACGAGCTGCGCTATGTGCATATCCTGCACATAGACTACGACGGAAATCCACACCCGGGAGAGCTGATCTGCAATGAATACATCGCTCAGGATCTTATGGAGATCTTCTATGAGCTGTACTGCAGCGAATACCGGCTGGAGAGCGTCCTGCTCATCGATGAATATGACGGAGACGACAACGCCTCCATGGAGGCGAACAACACCTCCTGCTTCAACTATCGCCCTATTACCGGCAACGCCAGCCTCTCCATGCATGCCTATGGTCTGGCCGTGGACATCAACCCGCTCTACAATCCCTATATTGCCTACCGGAAGGACGGCTCTCAGGAGGTGCTGCCTGCCTCTGCCCTGCCTTATGCTGACAGACGGCAGGGCTTCCCCTACAAGATCGACGAAGACGACCTGTGTTATAAGCTCTTCACCCAGCACGGCTTCATCTGGGGCGGCAACTGGAACAATATCAAGGATTACCAGCATTTCCAGAAGGCCAAGCCCTGATGAGGCTCCTTCTGCCCATTTGCCCCTGCCCTTAAAGGCCCCCTGCTCTTGGCATCTGCCTTTGAAGGCTTCCTGCTTTGGGCCTTTGCCTCCTGCTCTCAGATCTTGATCTGTGTCCATTTCCCCCTTCGGAAGCGTATGCTGGCGAAAATGAAACGGGACAGCTGATCCGCCACCACGCCGAGCCAGATCCCCGTTATGCCCATCTGCAGCACATAGCCGAAGAAATAGGAGCCCAGCGTGCGCATGATCGTCACACTGACGGTGGAGGCCACGGCGGTGTACAGTGTGTCCCCCGCCCCTCTCAGACAGCCCATGTAGATCACCTGCGCTATCTGCAGAATCACAACAAAAATAATGACATGCATGATGCTGACCCCGATAGCCACTATGTCTTCTTCTTTAAAAAACAGTCTCATAAGAAGATTCGCCCCTGCGAAATAGACTACCGCAAGGATCACAGAGATGATGCCGCCTATCATCCGGCAGGTTCTGCCGTATTCTTTTGCCTTCTCCGGCTTCTTGGCTCCAAGACTGTAGCCGATCAGCGCCACAGCCGTAGCCTGCAGGCCGTCCCCGAAGGAAAAGGACAGGCCCATGATGTTCATACCCACCTGATGGGCCGCCATGGCGGACGTTCCCTGGTCTGCCGCCATAATGGCCGTGAGCATGAAGCCGATGCGCATCAGCACCTGCTCCGCAAAGACGCTGTAGCCCACCTTGACCAGACTGGCCATGGCCGTCCAGGCAGGCCTGATCCTGTTCTGCAGTATGTAGGGAATACTGACGAAGGTGTCCTTCTTCCACACAGAAAAAAGGCTCATGATGCTGGATACCACCGTGCCCAGCACCGTGGCAAGGGCCGCTCCCCGGATCCCCAGCGCCGGAAATCCGAAATGTCCCTGAATCAGAAGATAATTGCACAGTATGTTCACCGTATTGGACACGAGATTGGTCCGCATGGTGATTCTGGTATTGCCCGCCCCCCGCTGAGCGGAATTGATGCCCATCTGCAGCACATTGAAGATCATGCCTCCCATGATGATCTGAAAATAAGTCACTGCACTGTCATGGGTCTGTTCCTCTGATCCGCAGAACCGGATAACAGGATCCGCAAAAAGCACCAGTACCACGCTCATGACAGCTGCCGCCGCCACAAGAAAAACCAGAAAGGTGGAAAAGATCCTGTTTGCCTCCTCTCTCCTGCCCTCTCCCTTTCTTCTGGCCACCAGAGCGGATATGGCCACATTGGATGCTATGAAAAGCGCCAGCCCCAGGAACTTAGGCTGTGTGGTCAGTCCCACCGCAGCCACTGCGTAGGAGCCCATAGAGCTGACCATCAGGGAATCCACCAGACCGGCGAATGCGGCAAAAAAAGCCTCCAGCATGGCCGGCCATGCCATATCCAGTGTCTTTATGATATCTTCTTTATTGTACCGATTTTTTAACATGACCTTTTTAAAAAGGGAACCAATGTTTCCACATTGGCTCCCCTCCCTCTCGTTATACTCAGCCCGTAAAGTCTTTGTCAGACTCCGGCTCCTCTCATAGCCTATACCAGCTCCAGAACCACTTCCATCGCTGCGTCGCCTCTGCGGGGCCCGATCTTCACGATTCTGGTGTAGCCGCCGTTGCGGCCTGCATACTTAGGGCCGTACTCGTCAAAGAGCTTTCCGGCAAGATCCACTGTCTTCGTGTTTCTCTTCCTGCCTGCGTTCTCTTTAGGAACCTCTACCACGGGATATAGCACCCGCATGATCTGGCGCCTTGCGTGAACCCTGCTGGGCAGATCCTTCTTGATCTCCTTCTCCACGACCTCGAACTTAGAAACCTTCTTGCCGTCGATGACTTCCTTCACCCGCTTGCCGTCCTTGTCCTTGAGGGGAACCTTCGCCGTGACGGTCACCTTCTCGAAATTGTCCCTCTCCTTTACAGCCAGAGCGATGAGACCCTCTGCGATCTTCTTCACTTCCTTTGCCCTGGCCTCAGTGGTAATGATCCTCCCATGATAAAGAAGCGCCGTCACCTGATTCCGCAGGAGCGCCTTTCTCTGGGAAGATGTCTTTCCAAGCTTTCTATACTTTGCCATGTTTCCTTATCCTTTCTCCATTCATGGTACATCCGGCCTCGCTCTTTGGACTTACATACCGAATGCAGTTCTGTTTTCCATTCAGAGATACACCGCAGACGCACCCATCGGCTTTACCGTCCGCAGGATACCCGGTGGGGTTGTCTTATCTCACTCATCGCTGGGATTCAGCTGCAGTCCCAGCTCCTTCAGCTTCGCCAAAACCTCCTCCAGGGACTTGCGGCCCAGATTACGGACCTTCATCATGTCCTCTGAAGTCTTGTTGCACAGCTCCTCTACCGTATTGATACCAGCCCTCTTCAGGCAGTTGTAGGAACGGACGGAAAGCTCCAGCTCGTCGATGCTCATCTCCAGAACCTTCTCCCTCTCGTCGTCCTCCTTCTCCACCATGACCTCGGCTGTCTTGGCATTCTCGGACAGATCTATGAAAAGACTCAGATGTTCGCTCAGAACCTTCGCCGCAAGACTGACTGCCTCGTCCGGCACCAGAGTTCCATTGGTGAACACATCCAGCGTCAGCTTGTCATAGTCCGTGATCTGACCT
>CANOFQ010000319.1 GCA_947565325.1 uncultured bacterium | reverse complement strand
TCTGGATGGGAGTAATGTCCTCCGTCACATGACAATGGAAGCTGTTGCTCACATATTCCTTGTCGGAAACCCCCTCCACGATGCCGTATTTTTTGCGGAACTGCTTTACCTGCAGCCCGCAGAGGTTCTCCGCCGGTGTCCCGTAGATGGCGTATAGATTGCCATCCTCCTCCTTGAACTCATTGACCCGTTCATTGATATATTCCAGAACCTCAAGGGCAAACTGCCCGTCTTCTACAAGAGACTTTCCATTATACAGCTGCTGCAGCTCGTTCAGCGCCGTGATGCCGAAGCTGGCGGTGGCCGCCTTGAGCAGCGGCTTGATCTTGTCCGTGAGCTTCAGATGCCCTCCCAGGAACCCGCCCTCACAATAGGCCAGAGGATTGGTGGACGCACGCATCTCTCCCAGATAGGCATAGGTGCGGATATGAAGGTTGCGGATCAGGTTCAGATAATAGTCCAGCACCTCATAGAAATCCCTGCTCTCCTTTCTGGATTTTGCCAGAATCATAGGCAGATGCAGAGACACGGCACCGATGTTGAACCGTCCCACGAACACGGGAACATCCTTGTCGTCCGCAGGATGGATCCCGCCCCGCTCGTACCATGGAGAGAGAAACGCTCTGCAGCCCATAGGAGAAATGATCTTGCCGTACTGCTTGTACATGCTGGCCACATATCCCTTGCCCGTCAGGCTAAGCCAGTCCGGGTACATGGTCTTGGCAGAACACTCTATGCCGGCCTCAAACACGTCCTCCAGCGGCTTTCCCGGGCCGTGGAGGTTTTCATCATACAGAAACACGATCTTCGGGAAGAGCACCGGCTTTTTATAGTCCTCCTTGCCCTGCCCTTTTCTCCTTACATTCAGCATGGTGATGGTGGCAAGCTTTGCGAATCTCCCCGTGCCGGTGCCTGCGGTCACGGTGATAAAAGGGTAATCTCCCCGGCTGCTGCCCACGGTATTGAACTTGTATTCCCATCCCTGGAAGCCCTGCTCAAACTCCCTCACCACATCGTCGTAAGCCTCCTTCTGTGCCGCCTCCTGCGCAACGCCCAAGCGCTGATATTTTGCTATATAGTGCTGATAGGATTTCTCCGCATAAGGCTCCAGAATCAGGTCCACACTGGGAACCGTGAAGCCGCCGTACTGCTGGCTGGCGGCGCTTAACACAATGTCACCGATGACATCAAAGGCAACATCCAGAGACTTGGGCTCGTTATACCACACATTCCCCATCTCGAAGCCGCCGCTCAGCACGTTCTGCACATCGAAGAGGCAGCAGTTCATGGTGTCCCTTCTCGCCGACATGTCATGGACATAGATATAGCCGTCCCGGCAGGCCTGAATCTCCTCTGTGGTCATAAAAAACTTCTGATACAGCTCCTTGTTCAGCTGATTAAAGACAAGACTCCTCTTCGTTGCCACCAGCGCAGAGTCCGTATTGGCATTCTCCTTGTCCCCGATGTACATGATGGACTGGCTCTTCTTGTACACATCGTCCAGCATGCGCACGAAATCCTGCTTATAGTTGCGGTAGTCCCGATAGCTTTTGGCCACCACCGGCTTCACCTTCTCCAGAGCGTTCTCCACGATATTATGCATCACCGGAATGGGGATCTCGTCCATATCCATCTCGTTTACCTTGTCAACCACGTCCTGACAGATCCGGCACTCCTCCTCCACGGTGAACTTTGTCAGGGCCCTATAGGCGCTCTTGCCCACGGCATTGATGACCTTCTGCACATTGAAAGCCTCTCTGCTCCCGTCCTTCTTCACCACGCACACCTCTCGGACCGGCTTGAATGCCTCCCCATAATTCACCGTCTGTTCCTTTTTCTGCTCTGAATTAGCGCTCATAGACCTCATCCCTTCTGAAAAATACTGCGGCATCTGCCTATAATGCCGCTTTTTGTGTCCGATTCCCGACCGATATCTGTTCCCCCCACAGAATTCATTTTTCAACAGTATAGATACAAAATATAGTGGTGGGTTGCTGTACCGCCCGACATATTGTGTCGGATAAGTACCAGTATAAAAAAGAAAGGGAGGATTGTCAATGAAGTATTTCACACAAATATGCACAAAAAACCTTGTACAAATTTAGGATATCTATCAATTGACAGCCCCGCCCAAAATCCCGGCAGAAAATGCCGGTATAATAAAACACCCCGCAGGCAGCCTGCAGGGTATTCTCCTGTTTTCTTTTATGGACGGTTCCGGGTTCCACCGGCGGTCCCTCGTTCTATGGGCGGTTCCGGATTCCACCGGCGATCCCTCGTTCTGTGGGCGGTTCAAGATTCCACCAGCGGTCCCTCGTTCCATGAACATATTCCTTCACCAGACCCTCTTCAGGACGGCGCCTCATCCAAAATAGCCTTCAGCCATTCCCTATACTGCTCTCTCACGGAAGCCGGCCCAACAACGACGGCGTCCTTTCCGATCCCGGCCATCCATCCGAAAAACTGCCCGCTGACAGTCACCCTGGCCCGAATGCGGAACACTCCTTCCTCCACAGGCCTAAGCTCCACCCCTCTGCCGAAGCGATCCAGCACCACTCCTACCAGACGATCCGGAAACTGCAGCACGACTGTCTCCTCCTCACCGCCGAACATACCGAACACCTGATTCGTATAAGCGGCCAGATCCATCTGAGAAAACTGCTCCACCCCTTCCCGGGCCTCCTTCAGGACGGTCACGTCCCCCATCTTGTCTACCCGGTAATGCTTCATAACTCCGTATGCGCTGTCGTATGCCGCCAGATAGTAGTTTTCATCCTGCCAGATAAGAGCCCACGGGCTTACCTTCTTCTCGCCCTTCGGCCTCAGCACAAGCTGTTTCTTCAGGTTCCAGTCCAGATATCGGAAGGATATCTGCCGGTTCTCCTGAATGGCCCTATGGATGCTGTCAATACTATAGTAAACATTCTCGTTCTCCGTTTTCACACGCCCGGCCACGTACACCTGACGCTGCAGCTTCCCTGCGTCATGCTTTCCTGCCATCTGCTCCAGCTTCCTGATCAGGCTTCTGGACTTTTTTGCCGTTATGAAACGGGAAGACTGTACCGCATCCACCAAGAGCTTCAGCTCCGCCAGCTCGAACTCCCGGCTGGCCATATAATAGCCTCCCCCCAGCCGGCTCTGTACCTGAACAATGTCATAGCCGAAATCGCAGAGCTTTTCGATATCGTCATAAAAGCTCTTCCGCTCTGAATGGATTCCGTTCGCCCCAAGATACGCAATAATGTCCGCCGTGCCCGCAGGATGGCCTTCGTCCGTATTCTCCAACAAGTATTTGACAATATATAGAAGCTTCAGCTTCTGTCCCGGTGCCTTTGCCATATTCGGTGCCTTACTTCCCTGCGCCCCCGTCAGAAGCGCCTTCACCGGCCGCACTCACAGCCTTCTCCTGCTTCTTTTTTGCCATAGTGATCCCGATGGCCATGGCCACTCCTGCGATCACCACAATTACAAGCATCAATACTGCATAAGACATAAAAGCGTTCAGAAAATTCACCAACATAGCCAACCCCTTCTTTTACTTCTGTTTGTGTTGGTAAAAATTTACTTACTACAGCATGTCCTGCTTCATGATATGCAGTTAACTTTTTATCTTTATCTGATACTACTCTATTAGTTTTTTCTAAACCTACTGTTATTTTTCTAACTGCATTTTCTATATCTAAATTTGTTATTTCTTTATGTTTATTTCTTGTTGCTATAATTGCTGCCTCATTTAGTACATTTGCAAGTTCAGCTCCTGTAAATCCTGCTGTATCTCCAGCTATTCCTTTAAAATCGACATAAAGAAATAACAAATTTAGATATAGAAAATG
>CANOFQ010000318.1 GCA_947565325.1 uncultured bacterium | reverse complement strand
ACATCATCTTTTCTTTTTCCTATAGAAAGAACAGGTTTGTCTATGGTTGCCAGAATCCTCCCTTCCGCCGTATAGAGCTTATGAGTCTGTGGCAGTTGATCCTCGTCCCTTTCCTCCATAAATACCGTCTGTCCATATTCCTCCTGCCCATAAGGACTCTCCTCGGCTGCACAGCTTGTCATGGTTCTCTGCATCGCCTGCCCATAGTCAGGCCTATGTTTTCTGCCTCTATTCTTTCTGCCTTCAAAAAGTCCCAGGATTCCTCTTTTCTCTTCCCTTGCAGCCTTTTCCTCACCCTTTGCGCAGACTGCACCTTCTTCCCGAAAGGCTGCATCGGCCTCTTGTTCCCCATCTTCCTCCCCGGCATCTTCTTGTCCTCCCATGGCGGCCTTCCCCTGTTCCTTCTGCTCCGGCAGCCCTTCCAGACCAGCAGCATCCTCATAGATCTGTGAATCCAAGTACGCTTCCCCGTTTCGCTCCACTTGTTCATACACACGATAAACATACTCCACCAGAGCCTCATCATCATAGTCAATATGTTCCACCCAGAACTCCACCAGCCTTATAAAGCTCGCCTCTTCTTCATGGTAAGGAATATATAAAAACGAAAACACATTGCTCTCCAGATCCTGAAAAATCTGCTGGGGATACCAGACCACATTGCATATATCCAGCAGAAATCTTTCCAGCTCCTGCCGGATTCTCCCTAACCCCCACATAAAGTCTTTCATCCATTCCCTGGTGATCGGGCGGTTTCCATACAGTTGTGCGATATTCTGTTTTGACGATATGTCATAATAAAGGTACGCCTGCCCGTTGATATAGCGCAGGCTGCTCGATAACAGCCCCTTTATGCCTCCCCTATTCAGAATACAGTATTGGTATCTTTTTTCCTCCGGTTTGTTCTCCAGTAATATCCTCTCATAATTGCAGTTCAGGCTCCTCACATATTCTGTCTGTAACATCCTTACCCCCTTTGCATTATCCTCATGATCTACGTTGTCAGAATGTGTCCTGCACCAGATTCTTAAGCCCTCGGCACATCCGGATAAAAACCACTGGCGACAGTCTTCTATATTCATCGACCGCCCGGGAACTCCATATATTTTTGCCCCAAAAATTTAATCCGGGAACCGGAAAGGTAAGCTGTGCCTTTCCGCTCACCGTAAATCGGTTTCTCTCCAGACGGCCTCCCAGCTCCGTAAAGCGCCATGCGGCATACTTGTCCTTATACATGGCTCTCATGCGCTCTTCTGTCATTTTCTCCAACGTCTGCTCGTCCGGCGCTTCCACGCTGCAGCCCCATAATGCCATTGCGCCCAGATCCTGTTCCATGAGGCACCTGTCATATTGGAACAGCAGCATATACACGACAAAGAGGATCACACCGAACACCGCAGGCAGCACCAGCGCTGCTTCCACCGTCAGATAAGCATTTTCCCTCTTCCGTCCCATGTCTTCACCCCCTTAGCACCCACACAGCGCTTCTGTCCCCTATTTTTTCCCCATAAAACGCAAGCATAGCGCTTCCGCCCCTTATCTTCCCCATACAGCCATACACAATCATCTCACGCCTTTACGCCATACAGCGCATATGCATTGATTTCATCCCATGCCTTTGTTTCTATATAACGTATATACGCCTTTAACCGCTCTATCCGCCCATCAGGAGAAGCCATGCCAATGCCAGAAAAGGCATGTATGGAATTCTTGTCCCTGATCTGGCTTTTTGCAGGACAAGCAAAACCAGAGCGCAGAACGCCATAAAAAACATGCTTGTCCCAAACAACAGCATCGTCTTTCCGCCCCCGGATACCGTTCCGACCAGGAGTACCCCGATTCCGTCCCCATATCCTACTTTTTTCGTCATAAAGCCGATTCCCAGAAGCAGAATACCGGGTGCCATCCCCTTCAGCAGACCCGCACAGCCCCCGAAGCCGCCTCCCAGCTGCCGTGCCAGAGCCGGTACGGCGCACACTCCCCCTACTGCCAGCAGCCACATCGGGATTCTGCGGGTGCGGATATCTATCATACTGGCCACCAGAAGCCAGAGAGTCATGAAAAATGCCGTTATCATGCGTTCTTTTCCTCTTTCATGCTTTTTACTTGATTCTGTCAGGTTTTCTTATGCCGCATCCGCACATAGGTTATACTGCTTAACGCTGAATGCTGCCTAATGTAATCATGCGATTGAACCAGTCAGCGTTATGCAGTCTGGTTTCACGGCAAGTGAAATCGTTAAGCAGTATAAATTCCCTAAGCACATAAGCCCTAAAGCTCCTCATGCTCCTTCTGCTCTCTCTGCCGGCAGCGGCTGCAGAGAGGAAGATTCCCTGCTTCCTCCAGCTTAAGGGAGCGAACCGTCCGCTTCAGCCCGGGACAGTCCCTAATGTAATGATAGCAGTCACCCTCATCTGTCACATACACCGCTCCTTGTGCCTTTCCCGCTACGCACTTTTCGCAGGGTCTATACCTCCTGCCCTCCTGATTGTGCGCCAATGCCGCTTGTTCCGCCGGGATCGTCCTGGCGGAGAGCTTCAGATGCGTACAGTCTCTGTACAAATGATACACGGAGGCTTTTTCCGTCAAGTAGACCGTTCGGGACTGTTTTGCTTCCGCACCGGGCAGCTGATAGCCGTTCCAGAGGTGGGAATAATATCGGTTTGCCATCCGAAATGGCGGAAATCCTGCTATCCCGATCCACGGAGACACGGAGTAGGTAACTACAATGTCCACGATATCCTCTGTTCCGAACAGATCGCTTTCCCACAGTGCCAGCCCCTCCGCCCCCTTCGTCAGCGGCGAACTCTCCAGATAGGCTTCACCGGCCAGATCTGCCAGTCTGCCCCTGACAAAAAAAGATGTAAAGGCAATCCCTGCCAGCTTCTTCCACCAGTCATCTCCTTGTTCTTTGTCCCCGTCCTGCGGCTCCTCTCCGCTGTCCAGCACATAACCATATAAAGAAATTTCCCTGCCCATCTGCCACAGTGCCAGCTGCAGATTCCCATGCAGCCGGATCATCTCTATCGCACATCCAAGATTCAGAAACACAAAGAGGAGCAGCGGCAGCAAAATTGATGCCTCCACCGTCATTCCTCCCTGAAGCCCCCCAAAAAACGGGCCGTTCTGCAGGAAGTAAACATGCCGTCGGCAAAGCTTCCTTCTGTCGTGCCGGAGGGTGGACAGCGATGTCCCCTCTATGAAGCGAGTCACATTTGATGGGCAATTTTCGCTGCTGAAGGTTTGTTCTGGATTTTTGGCACACACACCATAATCATTCTGACATCTCGGAGAAGGTTTCTTTGAATTTGTCAATGGTTTGTTCTTTCTTCCGCTCCATAAAGAGGACATCGCCGTTCACCTCCCGTCAATGATATTTTTTCCGTCTTGTTATGTCGTATAAATAGCCGTGCCTGCTGCCAAACTGCACATGGGCTTCGATCTCCACATAACAGCCGTCCAGCCTGAAGGCGGAATTACCTGGCGTGCTCCGTATGTCCGCCTCCACCATGTTCATGGCCCGCATGGTTATGTTTTCCTCTCCCATAAGCATCATGAAAATCCTCAGATAGTCCTCATAGCTTAAACCGCCGCCTCCTTTATCTGTATCCTTCAAATCTCCCTTCAGTGCCGACGTCAGTCCATAGTGCCAGCTGTCTTCATCCTTGATCAGCGGAATCCTCCCGCCTGCGAGAAGCGACCTCACGTCATAGATGCTCTCCGCAAAAGCCCAGCCCAGAATAATAGCCCCTTCTAAAAGAGATGTGAGCTCCGGCAGAAAAAGTATAACGAGATAAAGACAGTGGCCAGTGTTGTCTGAACTCTGATTTTTCT
>CANOFQ010000317.1 GCA_947565325.1 uncultured bacterium | reverse complement strand
TGGTATATTAGGAACTATAGAGGAGCGAAAACTATGACAAACAAACTTTACAAGCTGATGAACTGGCCCAAGATCGAGGAGATCATCTATTCAGAGTGTGACAGTCCGCATGAGATACTGGGGCCTCACAAGGCAGGGAATCAAGTCCTGATTCAGGCTTATTTTCCCGGTGCGGAGGCAGTCTCCGTTGTGTTTGACGAGCCGGAAAAGGCGTCTGCGGAGCCGGAGGGAAGCGGCCCGGTGAAGGGCCGGAATGCCTCTGCCGGGAAGGAGACGCCTGCGGAGGACAGGGCCGCCAAGAAGGTGAGAGAGAAAGCTGCAGAAAAAGAACAGTCCGAGGAGGATTGTCCGTCATGTGACGGAAGATGGCTGCCGGTAAAAATGGAGCTGGCGGACGAGGACGGTTTTTTTGCCGTACTGGTATCGGGAAGGGAAAGCCATCTTCCGTCTTACCATTATGAGGTCAGGGAGAAGGACGGCAGCAAGCGTATCTGGGGAGAGGCCTATCGCTATGAGCCCCAGATCACACAGAAGGATACAGAGAAATTCAAGAACGGCATTCATTATACCGTTTATGAGAAGCTGGGTGCCCATCCTATGGTCATAAACGGGGTCAGCGGCACTTATTTCGCTGTCTGGGCGCCCAACGCTACACGCATCAGCGTGGTGGGGGACTTCAACGGCTGGGACGGCAGGCTGCATCAGATGAGAAGGCTGTGGGACTCAGGGATTTTTGAGCTTTTCATTCCTGATGCCAGGCCCGGGGACAATTATAAGTTCGAGCTGAAGCTGAAGGGCGGCATCACCTACCTGAAGTCCGACCCATATGGAAACGCAGCCCAGATGAGGCCGGAGAATGCCTCTGTGATTGCTGACCTGAGCGGCTTTGCATGGGAGGACGAGGAGTTCATAGCAAAGAGGAAGCAGTTCCAGACCGGTAATGTCCCGGTGAGCGTGTATGAGCTGTATCTGGGCTCCGTCACGGAGGGAGCTTCGGAGGAGTCCTATGCGAATTACCGTGAGATAGCCGCTAGGCTGATCCCTTACGTGAAAGAGATGGGATATACCCATGTGGAGCTTATGCCCGTGATGGAACACCCGCTGGACGGCTCATGGGGCTATCAGGTAGTGGGCTATTATGCACCTACGGCAAGATACGGCACGCCGGAGGATTTCATGTGTTTTGTGAACGAGCTGCACAAGGCAGGAATCGGCGTGATCCTAGACTGGGTTCCCGCACATTTCCCCCGGGACGCCTATGGGCTGTCCAATTTTGACGGAACCTGCCTCTATGAGCACTTGGATCCCAGACAGGGCAGCCATCCCCACTGGGGCACTTTGATCTATAATTACGGCAGGCCGCAGGTTTCCAATTACCTCATTGCCAATGCCCTGTTCTGGGTGGAAAAGTACCATGCGGACGGCATCAGGATGGATGCCGTGGCCAGCATGCTTTATCTGGACTATGGGAAAAAGGACGGAGAATGGGTGGCCAACATGTATGGGGGAAAGGAAAACCTTGAGGCCATCGAGATGATCAAGCATCTGAATTCTGTGATGAAAAAGCGCAATCCCGGCGTGCTCACCATAGCTGAGGAGAGCACGGCGTTTCCGGCCATCACGGGAGATCTGGAGGCAGGCGGGCTTGGCTTTGACCTGAAGTGGAACATGGGCTTCATGAACGATTATCTGGACTATATCAAGTATGATCCGTATTTCAGGAGCCATCATCACGGGGAGCTGACCTTCAGCATTGTTTATGCTTACAGTGAAAAATTCATGCTGGTGTTCTCCCATGACGAGGTGGTGCATGGCAAGGCTTCCATGATCGGAAAGATGCCGGGAGAACGGGAGCAGAAGTTTGCCAATCTGAGGCTTACTTATTCATATATGATGACACATCCGGGCAAAAAGCTGCTCTTTATGGGGCAGGATCTGGGTGAGTTTGACGAGTGGAACGAGGGCCGTCTTGTGGAGTGGGAGCTTTCGCAGGTACCGGAACACAGAGGGATCGCTTCTCTGGTGAGCGACCTGAACCGTTTGTACCGGACCAGGCCGGAGCTCTATGCGGCGGATGATTCACCCGAGGGCTTTGAATGGATCAACCATATCTCCGCACAGGAGTGCTACTTGTCCTATCTGAGGAAGGGAGTCGGGCAGGAGGACTTGTTGCTCATCGTGGCCAATTTCTCCGGTACGGGGCAGGAAATCACCACCGGAGTTCCTTTCCATGGAAAATATAAGGAAATATTCAACTCTGACGATGCGAAGTATGGCGGCACAAATATAGTGAACAGCCGCATTATGAAGAGCAAAGAAACTGAATGGGATGACAGAGCCCAGTCCGTCACGGTGAAATTGGCGCCCCTTTCTCTCAGTATCCTGCAGTATGTTCCGTTCACGGAGGAGGAGCGGGCGAAAGAGAAGGCAGCCAAGGAGAAGGCAGAGAAGGAGAGGCTGGCAAAAGAGAAGGTGGCGAGAGAAAAGGCGGAGAAGGAGGCAAGGGAGCGGGCCGAAAAGGAGCGTCTGGAGAAGGAGCGGGCCGAGAAGGCGGAAAGAGCCGCCTGGGAGCAGGCTGAAAAGGCGCGCCTGACCAAAGAGGAGGCCGAGCGGGCAGAGAGGGCGGCAAGAGAGCTGGCAGAAAAGGAGCGTTTTGCCAAGGAGGAGGCAGAGAGGGCGGAACGGGCGGCAAGAGAGCTGGCAGAATCGGAGCGGCTGGCCAGAGAGGCCATCGAGCGTGCCGAGCAAGAATACCTGGCCAGAGAAGCGGCAGAGCGTGCCGAGCAGGAAAGCCTGGCCAGAGAAGCGGCAGAGCGCACGGCGCAGGAAAAGGGTGCAGCACGAAAAACCAAGAAAACAGCTGCCAAGGCATCCCCAAAAGGTAAGGCCAAAAAGGATCTTAAAGTATGAAGGAACTATTGAGTCAGATTCCTGAAAAGGCCTTCGGGCTGGGAATGCGGGTTCTGCTTGCCGTTGTGTTTTTCCTGATAGGCGTGCAGCTGATCAAGCTGATCCGCAGGATCGTAAAAAAATCCATGGTGCGGGCCAATGCGGAAATAGGGGCAGTACAGTTTGCGGATTCTTTTGTGAAAGCGTCCCTTTACGTACTGCTGGCAATGATGCTGGCATCCTCCTTCGGGCTGGATGCCGCCAGCATCGTGGCAGTATTGGGATCCGCAGGGGTGGCCATCGGCTTGGCGGTTCAGGGCAGCCTGTCCAATTTGGCGGGCGGGGTATTGATACTGGCCCTGAAGCCCTTTAAGGTAGGAGATTATATCAAGGAAAGCTATTCCGGTCAGGAGGGGACGGTCACGGAAATCCAGATTTTCTATACGAAGCTTCTGACTCCGGACAACCAGACGGTAATTCTGCCCAACGGCAATCTTGCCAACAACAGTCTGGTGAATGTCACCATGCAGGAAGTGCGGAGAATGGACATCAAGGTAAGGATTCCCTATGAGGCAGATCTGAGGGCGGCAAAGGAGATCCTTATGCAGGTGCTGGAGGAGGAAAAGGCCGTGGAGACGGAGCGGGATAGGCTTGTGTTCGTGGACGAGCTGGCGGCCTCCTGCGTGGTGCTGAACGTAAGATGCTGGTTTCGGCAGGAGGATTTCTGGCAGGGCAAATGGCGTGTTGCGGAAAATTGCAAGCTGGCGCTGGATGCAAACGGAATCAAGATTGCGCACGAACAGCTGGACGTGCATCTGAGCGGTGGCGACAGCTAAAATGATCCGAGGGCAGATTTTGGCGGATAATTTTGTGGAAATTTAAAAAAACAGTTGATTTTTTTGCAGGAAGCTAGTATAATCCTGAGTTTGACACCTAAAGCAGCAAAAAAGTCCCAGAGGCCTTGAATT
>CANOFQ010000316.1 GCA_947565325.1 uncultured bacterium | reverse complement strand
CCTGCCAGATCAGCACGATGGAAGCCACCGGCACCATCATGGGACTCAGGAAAAAGGTCCGGAACTGGCTCCGGAAGGGAATCTTGGATTCCAGCATGATGGCCAGCAGGAGCGAGAGCACCACCGCCAGCGGCACCGCCGTCACGGAAAAGGAGAAGGTGTTGCTCACCGCCCTCCGGAATGCGGAATTGGCTATGATATTCTTATAGTTGTCTAAAAAGACAAAATTTGCGCTGATGGGACCGTCCAGCACGGAATAACCGATGACCACGATGAAGGGCACGATGAAAAACGTCATCACACCGATGAGGCTGGGGGCGATGAACGCCCCCGAGCTCAGCTTCAGCTTTCTAGTCCTCCGGGTGGTCTTGATATGAATCTTTTCTGCCGAGGGCGCCTTCTGCCGCCTCTCTTTCTGCTTCTTGCCCATTGACACTCCCCTGCCCGCCTCAAAACGGACCTTCCTTCTTACGTCTATCTGTTCTCGTCCACATAGATGCCGATGCGGTTCTGGATAATGCCCGCCACCTCGTCCGCACTCTTCTGTCCCTTGAAGAAGGGCTCCGCCTCCTCTAGGATAATGCTCATGATCTCGCTGTTTCCGTTGTAGTTCATGGGCTTTGCCGACTGCATCACCTCAAGAACCAGATCCACCTCCTCCGTGGTGGGGATATGGTACTCATAGAACCAGTCCCCCCAGCCCACGCCGCCTCCGGTGTTGATGATGATGGGCTCTCCGTTCTCGTCCAGATAAAGCTCCCCGTTCTCGTCCGTGGCGTACTCTATTTTGGTGGCCTCCTCTATCATGGCGTCCAACTTGGCCTTGACGGTAGGGAAGCCGTTTCTCCCCCAGCGGGTATCCTCCCCGGTCAGAATATTTTCTATGAACGCCCATGCCCCGTCCTTACACTTTGACTTGGCTGCGACGGCATAGGCGCTCCCGCCCCTGAAAGCGTGGCCGCTGCTGCCGTCCACAGTGGGATAGCCGATACAGACCATGTCGCCCTTGAACATCTCCAGTGACTCCTGAATACTGTTGAAATTGTAGATACTCACAGTGTCCAGCAGCACCTCGCCGTTCTGGATCAGGATAGGCGTCACCGGCCGGTCGTCGTCCCCGTCCACCTCGTCAGGAAAGCGGTTCACGAACTGCAGCAGGTTCTTGAACACATCCGAAGCGAAGCTGCACTCCCCCGTTTCCCAGTTTATGAAGGTCTCCTCGTTCAGCATGATGAGCCCCTGCAGGATCTCTCCCTTGGACACCCTGTCGAAAAGCGCCTTGTCCGGGTTCTCGTTGGCGTAAGCGATCATCTCGTCCAGTGTCCAGCCCTTCCTGTCGCCCAGCTGAGATTTATAGCCCGCCAGCGTCTGCAGGGTGAAGGTAGATGGAATGCTCACCAGAGCACCGTCGTAAGTATAGGCGCTCAGTATATTTTCCATAAAGTCAGATCTCTTGACAGCGCTGCTGCTTTCAAGATAGCCGTTCAGATCCTCAAATACGCCCTTGGAGGCCAGCTGGGCCACGTTCAGCCCCGACAGGTCGATGAGGTCGGGACAGTTGCCCCCGGTAATGTCGTTGTTCAGGCTGGAAATGGCATCCGTATAGGAATTCTCGTTCATATTTTCATAATCCATGTATTCCTTTACCGAGATATGATACTTGTCACTTGCCTTATTGAACCTGACCGCATAGCTCCGAAGCTCGTAACCCCCGGATATGGTGCCCACGGTGATGTTCTCCTTCTGAACCACCTCAGAGGCCTTGACCTTGGTCAGCAGGGCCACGGCGTTCTCCTCCGTGTCCCAGTCCCGGATCACCGCCAGAAGCCTGCCGTCCGTCATCTGGCCGAAGGCCTCCACGTAATTGCCGTTGATATCGCAGTCCAGCCAGTCGAACAGCTCCGTCTTCTCCTGCGTCTTCAGATCATATTCAAAAACCTTGCTGCCGTCATTGAGCAGCAGCTTTCCCTCTGTCCCCGGCTGATAGGATCTCACATTACCGGGAAGGCTTCCACAGACCGCCCCCAGCTTCCCGCCGGCGAAATCCGCCTCGGCCATCTGCGTGCTGCTGGTGTTGCCGTCATAGGAATTGTATATCACATACACCTTTCCCTCTGCGTCCGCACACAGCCCATCAGTATAGGTATCCCCTGCGCCCAGAGAAAGGACTCCTCTGCTCTTTCCCTCCGAGTCATACAGAAGCACGGCATCGCCGCCGTTTATGTACAGGTTGCCCTCGCTGTCCGCCACCATACCCTGTGTCCAGAAGCTGTCCCCGCCGTTGGGATCCTTGAGCTCCACCCCGTAGACGTAATCTCCCTCCTTGCCGAACTTATGCAGATAGCGGCTGGAGCTCTGTGTCTCCTCATTGTAGACGGAATTGGTGATATAAATGCTGCCGTCCCCGCCGATCATAAAGTCATTTAAGCTTCTTCCGCCCAGCGGATCCTCCGGCCACGCCAGAGACACCGGCGTCACATTCCGGTCTTCAATGGAATACTGGCAGACCGCCTCATAGCCCGTCTCCTTCTCCTCGTCCCACACATAGGAGGAATAATACAGGCTGTCTCCTGCTATCTGCATGTTCCAGAAGGAGACGTCCTCCTCCATGGATATGAACTCCGGCACATAGGCCCATTCCTTCTGCGGCGCTTCCTCGCCGCCCTCCGAGCCGCAGCCCGCCAAGGACAGTCCCAGCATGGCAGCCAGCGCAAATGCGCCCCCCTGTCTCTGCCAAGACCTATTTAAACCCTTCTGTCTCATATATATGCTGCTTCCTTTCTTTCCTGATAGATATCTGCCGCAACAGCCCTATGGCAGACATCTACTGCAATATTCGTCAAAGGAACCTCCGCCTAAAAAGCCGGGAATGCATCCTTCGGAATATCCTTCCTGAAAAAGCGAATACCCAGAATGCGGTTCCTTTGCACCACATATTGAGTATAGCATACTATTTCAAAAATGCACCTTAAGATTTTATGAATTACAGCATAAACAATCCTAAAACTGCAACAATTCCGTAACACTTTCTCCATTTCTTCTCTATTTCAGCCGGATATAGTACTTCCTCAGCTCCAGCTTCCTCTTCCTGTGGCGCATCATGCTCCCCAGCCTGTTGTAGAGCCAGAAGCCGTCCACCAGCAGATTATTGGCCCTGCCGATCTTCTGCTTCGTGGTTCCCTCGTAATACTCCCCTCCGCAGGTACAGAGCCCGTGGCCCCTCTCCTGCACCAGCCGGATCAGATCCGACTCACAGCAGATCTGATCCGTGAACAGCGTATAACCCAGCCCCACACAGTCCAGCTTATGGGCGTCACTGCCACCGAAGGCAGGCTTCCCATAGCTTACTGCGATCTCCATGGCGGCGGCATTGCTCTCAGGACTTTCGCAGGCATTGAAGCCCTCCAGAAAATCGAACCTGTCCATCACCGCCAGCTGGTTTCTGTGCTTTCTGGTATTCATGATGCTCAGATATTTCTCCCCGCAGGGATGAGCGGGCCCCAGGATCCCCCCGTTCCTATGGACGATGTCGATGAGAAAATGAACCGGCAGCCCCCGCAGCTCCAATATCTTCAGCTTCACTCCCTCCGGCATGATCACGAGAATGTGCCCCGCATCGATGGTGTCATATTCCACGCCCTTGAGCACTACAAAGTCCTTGTCGGGATGCTCCCCATGGGCCTTCTTCCAAGCCCTGTAGCCGTTGTAGGAATCATGGTCGCTGATCAGCATCCCGTCGAAGCCCTGCTCCTTCAGAATGCCGATCACTTCCTCTATGGGCGCCTTACCGTCAAGGGAGCCCTCCTTCGTATGACAGTGCATATCCAGTTTCATCCGCTTTCTTTTTCTTTCTGACGCACCTC
>CANOFQ010000315.1 GCA_947565325.1 uncultured bacterium | reverse complement strand
CAGTCAGCGTTATGCAGTCTGGTTTCACGGCAAGTGAAATCGTTAAGCAGTATAATTCTATGTGTAATACTGTGCCTGCGCCTGCCACAGTTCGTAATACTTTCCCTGCTCATCCTTCAGAAGCTCCTCATGGCTCCCCCGCTGCACCAGCCGTCCCTCGTGAAATACGGCGATATCGTCGCAGAACCTACAAGAGGACAGCCGGTGGGAAATGTAGATGGCAGTCTTGTTCCCCGTCATGGCATCGAAGCCGGAATAAATCTCGTACTCGGACAGAGGATCCAGACTGGCGGTGGGCTCGTCCAGCAACACGAAGGGCGCATCCTTGTAGAGTGCCCGGGCAAGGGCGATCTTCTGGGCCTCGCCGCCGGAGACCTCCACCCCGTCGTCTGCGATGTCCTGATACAGATAGGTGTCCAGCCCCTTGGACAGCTGCTTCACCCTCTCCCCCAGCCCGGCCTTCCGCAGGCAGTCCAGCGCCAGCTCCCCGTCCACCTCCATGGAGGAGGCCACGTTCTGTCCCAGAGGCATGGAGAGCAGCCCGAAATCCTGAAACACCACGGAGAAAAGCTTCACATATTCCTCTCTGTCAAACTTGCGGATATCCACGCCGTTTAAAAGGATCTCCCCCTCCTGAGGATCATAGAGACGGCAGAGCAGCTTGATCATGGTGGTCTTGCCCGAACCGTTCATGCCCACGATGGCCATCCGCTCCCCCACCCGGAGCTTCAGGGAAAAGTCCCTCAGGGCGTACTGCTCCGTGCTAGGGTACCGGAAGGACACGTTCCGGAACTCGATCTCGTACTGATTGTCCAGACGCTTCTCCACCGGGAGCTTCCCCTTGTACATCTCGTCGCTGATGCCCAGCATCTCAAGGGTGGCGGCTTCCCTTCTGGCCGTCAGGGCCATCTGCTTATACTGCGCCCCAATGCCCTGAAGCCCCCGGCAGATATTCGTGAAGGCCCCGGCGAACTTTATCACGCTGCCGATGGGAAATGCCCCCAGAATGGCGTATGCCGCCGACACCAGATACCCGCCCAGATCCATCAGGCGCTGTATGCCGCCCATCAGTATGCCCATTCTTCCGGCATATTTTAAGACCTCTCTGATAGGAGACAGCTTTTCAAAATGTCTCATATTTTCCGAGGTGTACTTTTCCATCATGTCATGGCCGTCATAAAGATGCAGATCCTTTATAAAATGATAATCCCCGCTGACGCAGCGGCCTGACCATTGCCATACAAAGTTTGCATATTCCTTCCGTACCTCCATGGGATATCTCTTGTCATAGTCACTGAGGAGGTTCTCCTCATAGGCCGCATTGGCTCTGGCCTGAAGCGATGTCAAGAGACAGAGCAGGGCCGCCAGAGCCGCCAGCCCAAGATACATCCATGGGTTGCGGGATGCCAGAATGGCCTTCAGAAGCGGAAAGGACACTCCGAGATAACAGACCAGACTGACCACCACAGAAAGAATGTCGTCAAGTATCCAAAAGAGATCCCCGATTCCGTTTCCCCAGTTATGATCCTTTCTCATACGCTCCTGCAGCTCCTTCACATAAGGGCTGTCTATCAGCGAATAATCCATGCTGCGGAACTTTGCCGCAAGATTTCCGTCATAGGTCCTCCAGATGTTCTGCTGCTTGGGCTGAATGAACTCGTGCCACAGAAAAGAAGTGACTAGGCTGATCAGCAAGGGCACCAGAAGCACCATGGCCACCGGCCTCCAGAACTCCTTCAGAGAACCGCCCTGATAAAGCAGCTCCAGAATCTCCGCCGCCAGAAGCAGCTCCAGCGCCCCCTTCACGGCATCCAGCCCGACCCTGAGCCCGTTCACGGCATAATAGCTTTTGTCTATTTCATATATCTGCCTCAATAAGTTCCTGATATTTCTCACATTCTCCCGAAATGGTATCTTGCTTGTCAGATCATTCTGCATATTCCTTCCCTCCGCCTTTCTATATTTTCGATCCTATTCCAGAGCCTGCTCTTCCCAGACCGGCTCCGTCTCTCCCGTCTGCTCCTCGCCGTCCCCGCTCTGGTAATAATGAGCCTGCACCTGAAACATATGGGCATAGCTTCCGCCCCTCTCCATCAGCTCCTCATGGGTTCCCTCCTCAACGACCCTGCCCTTTTCCAGAAACAGGATCCTGTCCGAGAACCGGGTGCTGGCCAGCCGGTGGGAAACGAACACCGACGTCCGTCCGTTGCTGATATTCACGTACTCCTGATAGATCTCACTCTCCGCTATGGGATCCAGCGCAGAGGTGGGCTCGTCCAGAATCAATATGTGACCGTCCTTATAAAGGGCCCTTGCCAGCAGGAACCGCTGCCGCTGCCCGCCGGACAGCTCCACTCCGTCCGAAAAGGCCTGCTTGGTCATAAAAGAATCCATCTTGGCCCCCCTCTCCTGAAGCAGCCCCTTTAAGCCAGCCCGCTCCAGAGCGTTCCATGCCCGCTCCTCGTCCGTGTCCTGCAGCCTCTTCATGGACAGGTTGCAGCCCATGGGATAGGGAAAAATGGTGGCCTCCTGAAACACCACGGAAAATAGGTCGTACAGCGCCCGTTTGGGCACGGTGGCTATGTCCACGCCGTTGATGAGAATATTCCCCTGGTCCGGCTCGTACAAGCCGCAGAGAAGCTTGATCAATGTAGTCTTTCCTGCTCCGTTGATCCCCAGAAGCGCAACCTTCTCCCCCGGATCGATCTTCAGATTGAAATGATCGTACACCTTCTTCTCCCCGAAGGAAAAGGAGACATCCCTGAACTCGATCCCCACGGGCTGGCGCAGAAGCGCTTCCGGCACCTTCCCTCCCTCTTTGATCTCCGGCAGCTCCATATGCTGCCGGAAGCACTCAGCGTCCGCATTGGCCAGCCTCAGATCCGAATAGGACTTGGCTATGCCGGTGACAAAGCCGGAAAAGCCGGTGATCGCCCCGAAATATACCGGGAATGCAGCGATGGCCACCTCCCCCTGAAAGCAGGAGTAGAGCAGATAGCCGTAGGCAAGACCGTTGCGCAGGACCGTGAGCAGAAGGGACAGGCATTCCGCCAGAAACAGCTTTCTGTTGTTTTTCTTTTCCAAGTGAACCCGTTCTCTGAAAACCTTGCTGCGAAAGGCCATCAGCCAGTCGTTCATGGCAAAAATGCGGATGTCCTTGGCGATGCCGCTGTCCCGGAAGGCCCGGTTCAGATATTGGATCTCCTTGTTGGACTGTGCGAAGCTGTCCCTGAGGGCAAGCTGCCATTTGTTCCTCATCTGGGAAATCCCGTAATTGGCGAGGGAAAAAAGCAGCAGAACCGCCACCACCCAGGGCTTCAGCGTGTACAGCGCCGTGGAATACAGACAAAAGACGATCACATTCACCAGCAGATCCCAGGGATAATCCAGCATTCTATATGTGACGGATCCGTCGCCTCTGTCCATACTCTGATAAGCTCTTTTGGTGATCTTCTTCTCCTCGCCGTACTCCACGTACTTGTAGAGACATCTCGTCTGCTTCAGGACGGCGTCGCTGAGCAGAATACTGCGGAATACATTCTCATAGAAATACCTTTTCATGCTCAGTCCCTGCGTCAGGGCGTCGCAGGCTATCATGGCCGCTCCCATCAGCCCGATGGCCAGAAGCCCCCACAGAAGCTCCCCCCGCTCCACCATTGCCAGAAGAATTCCCGGCACGAGGATGGCCAGAAGCGGGGCCAGACACCTGCCCACCACTATGACCATATTGTACACTGCCATGATGGGAAATTCCCGGTACAGATATTTTTGAAAATACAAGACGTTTGAAAGAACGGAATGTCCGGGCTTGCCGCCCGAGGCCGTTTTCGCTTTTTTCGCTTCCTTCATGCTTCCTCTCCCTTCCGGACGGCGCAGCTCATCAGAGTTTCTTGTGCCCGCCCTTCTTACATTCTA
>CANOFQ010000314.1 GCA_947565325.1 uncultured bacterium | reverse complement strand
GAGAAGTTCAAGGGCGTGGAGGACAGGCTGGGCACCCAGATGCGGGCCGTGGGCGAGGTCATGAGCATCGGGAAAAATTACAAGGAAGCCTTCCAGAAAGCCATCCGCTCTCTGGAGACCGGGAGATACGGACTGGGACAGATCCCCAAGCTGGAGGAGAAGCCAAAGGAGCTGCTGCTGCGCATGCTGGCCACTCCCTCCAGCGAGAGGCATTTCATCATGTACGAGGCCCTGAAGAAGGGGGCCGCCCCGGAGGAGCTCCATCAGATCACACATGTGAAAAGATGGTTTATCGATCAAATGCAGGAGCTGGTGGAGGAGGAGCTGGCGCTTCTGAAATGTAAGGGCGGCCTTCCCGGGGACCAGCAGCTGATTCAGGCCAAGAGGGACGGCTTCTCCGACAAGTATCTGAGCATTCTGCTGGGCGTCTCCGAGCAGCAGGTGCGGGAGCGGCGTCAGGCCCTGGGGACAGAGGAGGTCTGGGAGGGCGTCCACGTCAGCGGGACCAAGGACAGCGCCTACTACTTCTCCACCTATAACGGAAGAGACTTAAATCCCGTCAGCACCGACAGGCCCAAGGTGATGATCCTCGGAGGAGGCCCCAACCGCATCGGCCAGGGCATCGAATTCGACTATTGCTGTGTCCATGCCTCGCTGGCCCTGAAGAAGCTGGGCTTCGAGACCATCATCGTCAACTGCAATCCGGAGACGGTGTCAACGGATTACGATACCTCCGACAAGCTGTATTTCGAGCCCCTGACGCTGGAGGACGTGCTGAGCATTTACCGGAAGGAGAAGCCCGTGGGCGTCATCGCCCAGTTCGGCGGACAGACGCCCCTGAATCTGGCGGCGGAGCTGGAGAAGAACAGCGTGCGCATTCTGGGGACGGCCCCGGAGGTCATCGATCTGGCGGAGGACAGGGATCAGTTCCGGGCCATGATGGACAAGCTCCGGATCCCCATGCCCGAGTCGGGAATGGCCACCACGGTGGAGGAGGCGCTGGAGATCGCCCACCGCATCGGTTATCCCGTGATGGTGCGGCCCTCCTATGTGCTGGGAGGCCGGGGCATGGAGGTGGTGTACCACGATGCCAGCCTGACGGACTATATGAAGGCGGCGGTGGGGGTGACGCCGGACAGGCCCATCCTGATCGACCGTTTCCTGAACCATGCCACGGAGTGCGAGGCGGACGCCATCAGCGACGGAACCCATGCCTTTGTGCCTGCGGTGATGGAGCACATCGAGCTGGCGGGGATCCATTCCGGCGACTCGGCCTGCATCATTCCCTCCAGACATATCTCGGAGGAGAACGTGGCCACCATCAAGGAATACACCAGAAGGATCGCAGAGGAAATGCATGTGCGGGGACTGATGAACATGCAGTACGCCATCGAGAACGGCAGGGTGTACGTGCTGGAGGCCAATCCCAGAGCTTCGAGAACCGTGCCTCTGGTGTCCAAGGTCTGCAATATCCGCATGGTGCCGCTTGCCACGGAGATCATCACCGCCGACATCACCGGAAGGCCCTCCCCGGTGCCCGGCTTGAAGGAGCGGGACATTCCCTATTACGGCGTGAAGGAGGCGGTGTTCCCCTTCAATATGTTCCCGGAGGTGGATCCGGTTCTCGGGCCGGAGATGCGCTCCACGGGGGAGGTGCTGGGACTGTCGTCTTCCGTGGGCGAGGCCTTCTTCAAGGCACAGGAGGCCACCCAGACCAGACTTCCCCTGAGCGGCACGGTGCTGATCAGCGTCAACCGCAGGGACAAGGCGGAGGTGGCGGAGGTGGGCAGGGCCTTCCAGAAGGCGGGCTTTGAGATCCTTGCCACGGGCAGTACCTGCGCTCTGCTGCAGGAGGAGGGCATTCCGGCCAGGCTGGTGAAGAAGCTCTACGAGGGCAGGCCCAATCTGCTGGATCTGATCACCAACGGGGACGTGGATCTGATCATCAACTCTCCCGTGGGAGACGACAGCGAATATGACGACAGCTATCTGCGGAAGGCGGCCATCAAGGCAAAGATCCCCTATATGACCACCATAGCCGCCGCCAAGGCTACGGTGGAGGGCATCCTCTACGTGCAGAAGGCGGGCAACGGGGAGGTTCATTCCCTGCAGAGGCTCCACGGGCTGATCGGGGACAAGTAAAGAAATAGGATTTTGGGGATTTTGCGGAAAGATTTGTGATAAAGCAAAATTCAGGGGACAGATATGAAAAAAGGATTGCCAATTATACTGATATTATTGGGAATCGCAGAGCTTGCCGTTGCGTTGATGGATATAAAGCTGCCAGTTGTAATTGCGTTGGTATTGGGAGTTCTGTTCATTGGTCTAGATGTTAAAACACTGCTTGATATTGATAAAAAGAAGTGATAGAAAAATCATTTACAGTAACACAGTAAGATTGTCTGTTTTGTGATGGACAGCAGTCTGTTTGGAGTTTCTGTAAAAGGACGCAGGAGAAGAGCTATGAGCGAGGGAAGGGACAATATGGGCCCTCTGGACTATGCCAGAGCGGCATGTGATACCATGATGCGCAGGTTCGCACCGGAGGAGCTGCCTCCCAAGGGGCATTTTCATTATCATCAGGGCGTTTTTCTGTCCGGAATGTACAAGACGTACCTGCTGGGGAGGCAGCAGGCGACGGAGGATGCCGAAGACGGGGAGAAGTATTTTGGGTACATAAAGGACTGGATCGACTCCGTGACAGACGGGGAGGGGGAGATCCGGGATTACGATCCGGGACAGCTGGACGACATCCAGCCGGGGATCCTGCTGTACCCTTTGCTGGAGCGCACCGGCGACGGGCGGTATCGGAAGGCCCTTGACACCCTGCTTGGGCATATCGGGAGCTTCCGGCGCAATGAGATCGGCGGCTTCTGGCACAAGAACCGGTGCCCGGACCAGATGTGGCTGGACGGTCTGTACATGGCGGGGCCCATCAGCGCAGAGTACGGAAGACGGTTTGACAAGCCGGAGTTTCTGGACTGTGCCATAGAGCAGGCGCTGCTCATGCGGCGGATGACGGAGGACAAGGAGACGGGGCTGTGGTATCATGCGTGGGACTGCTTCGGAAAGGCGCAGTGGGCGGATGCCCGGACCGGTCTGTCGCCGGAATTCTGGGGAAGGTCCATCGGCTGGGTGCCGGTGGCGGTGCTGGACGAGCTGGACTTTATTCCGGGGGAGCATCCTAAATACAAGGAAATGTGTGTTCTGGTGCAGGACCTACTGAAGGCGGTCTGCCGTTATCAGTCCGAGGAGGGGCGCTGGTATCAGGTGGTGGACAAGGGAGGGCAGGAGGGCAACTGGCTGGAGAATTCCTGCAGCTGTCTGTTCGTGGCCGCTATCTGCAAGGCGGTGCGCAAGGGGCTTCTGGAGGAACGCTATCTGGAAAACGCCAAGGCCGGATACGAGGCTGTGATCAGGAACCTGACCTGGGAGGGAGAGGATCTGCTGATCGGGAATGTCTGTATCGGGACCGGCGTGGGAGACTATAAGCATTACTGCGAAAGGCCGGTGTCCGTAAATGACCTCCACGGGGTGGGGGCCTTCCTGATCATGTGCGGGGAGATGGGGTATGCCGGGCTGCGGCCCAGAGATTCCAAGGGGCTGTGCTCCTGAACAAGGGAATGATGAAATCGGCATATGATATGCCATGTAGGGCATATGTGGGATAAATATGATATGCGGTACATGGCATATGTGGGATAAAATGGAATTGTGGGAAAGATTTGTGAGGAGCAGTGGGAGACGCAGGGAGGAGGATAATTGGAATTAGATAGGTATATTGACAAGGACATTATTGCTAGATTTGAGTTTTATAATTGTGGCCATGCGTTGGAAATACTGTATGATGCTTTTCCGCTGGAGTGGGAGGAACTGCAGGAGTGCTTAAGACGACTGCGGCTTACGTTGGCTGATTTGAGGACAGCAGGGGGAAACGAGTGGAGAAGGAATATCTGGCGGGCTGTCTGAAGCTGCTG
>CANOFQ010000313.1 GCA_947565325.1 uncultured bacterium | reverse complement strand
CGGGCTGCGGATTTCCCGCTATGCGATTTATACGGAGGAAGAGTTTCTGGAGAATGCCTATAAGGGCTTTTCAGAGGCCAGGCAGTCGGAGATGCTGCCTATATGCGGCATGAACGGAATCACCGTGGATTATCTGGTGGCTGTTCTGGCGATGAGATTTAAGGACTATGATGTAGCAGTTAAACTGCTGAGCGTGGTGATCACATCCTCCGGCACAAACGCCCGGATCAAGGACAGGGCAAGAGATATGAAGGATCAGATACAGAGGGAACTGAAGCGGCAGAGCGGACGCTGAGAGGGATGAGCGGACGCTGAAAGGGATGAGCGGACGCTGAAAGGGACGAGCGGACGCAGAAGCGGACAAGCATGCGGAAGCAGATAAGGGCGCTGAGGCGGACGAGAGGTACAGATTTGAACGAAATGAATTTTCAGCTGCGGACGGAGAGCGGCGTCCGTCTGTACGAGCAGATATACGGCCATATCAAGAGAGAGATCAACGAGGGGAAGCTTCTCGCCGGCGAGAAGCTTCCCTCTACGCGTTTTCTGGCGGAATATCTTCAGGTGTCCAGAAGCACGGTGGATTACGCCTATGCTCAGCTGCTCAGTGAGGGATATATAGAGGCGAGGCCCTGCAGGGGATATTTCGTGTGTTCGGCGGAGGGGATGTTTCATCTGGAGGAGACCTGCGGGAAAGAGGATCCCCCTATGGGCAGAAAGAATAACGATAGATCAGCTTCAGCCGGAGCCTCGTCCTGTCGTCAGAAGAGTTCCGGCTTCCCGGGTGCCGTGATCGATTTTTCTCCCTATGATATCGATATGTCCGGCTTCCCTTTCGGTGTCTGGAGGAAGATAACGAAGAATATCTTAAGCTATGCCAACAGTGAGCTGTTTACAAGGGGAGAGCCTCAGGGGGACTATGAGCTGCGTCAGACCATCAGCCGCTATCTTCATTCCTCCAGAGGGGTGAACTGTGTTCCGGAACAGCTCATCGTAGGTGCCGGAAACGACTATCTTCTGATGCTTCTGGAAAAGATTCTGGGCCGGCATGTACGGATCGCCATGGAGAATCCTACCTATATAAGGTCATATCGGATATTCCGCTCATTTGCATACGATATCGTGCCGGTTGACATGGATGGATGGGGGATGGCAGCGGACAGACTGGAGGAGAAAGACGTGAGGGTGGCCTATGTGATGCCCTCCCATCAGTTTCCCGTAGGCACGGTGATGCCCATCGGGCGGAGGATGGAGCTGCTGAAATGGGCCGACAATGGGGAGAACCGGTACCTGATCGAGGATGACTATGACAGCGAATTCCGCTATCACGGCAAACCGGTTCCTGCGCTGCAGGCATCGGACAAGCATGGCAGAGTCATCTATATGGGGACGTTTTCCAAGGCCATCGCCCCGGCCATCCGGGTCAGCTTCATGGTTCTGCCGGAGTCTCTGCTGGAGAAGTATCTGCGGGACTGCAGCTTCTATTCCTGCACGGTGTCCCGCATAGACCAGAGCATCCTCAACGAGTTCATCCGGGACGGTTATTTTGAGCGCCATCTGAACAAGATGCGCAAGCTTTACAGAGCCAAGCATACGTGCCTGCTGGAAAACCTGCAGCCCCTGAGGGACCGCTTTCTTCTTTCAGGGGAAAATGCCGGGCTGCACCTGGTGCTGACCTCTAAAGAGGGAACGAGGGAGCAGAGGCTGGTGGAGAGGGCCGCAGCAGAGCAGGTGAAGGTGTACGGACTGTCTGAGAGCATGGTGGAGAGGTGTACGGACAGCTCTACCGTGCTGCTGGGCTTCGGGGGACTGACGGAGGGACAGCTCCGGGAAGGGGCGGAGGCGCTTTTAAGGGCATGGGGATGACGGGACGTAAAAAACTGCCGCATCCTGACCCGGACACGGCAGCTTTCTCAGTTTTCATTTATGGGCGGCTCCTGACCTGCGTCATCGTCCTCATCGAAGAACTCCTCTACAGCTTCCTCGGCCTTATCGACGGTCTGGGCAACCTGCTCGGTAAGGGGCGTAAAGGAATCGGTTTCCTTGGTCTCTTCCGAAGCCGCTTGGGCAGAGGCCTCGGCGCTGCTCTGGGAATCCGCTGTCTCTGTGTTCAGGGGCACATAGCTGCGGGAGCTGTCGGAAGCCTCGTCCAGATCATCGCTGAAATCGTCATAATCATCCTCTTCGGTGATGTCCTGCTGCTCCCTCTTGCGGAGGAAATAGCAGACCGCAGCCACGGCAGAGCCTACTGCAGCAACACAAAGTAATACTTTTCCAAATTTCTTTGCCATAAGCAACTCCTTTCAATATGTTTTTCGTATTCATATTAATACTATTTTGCAGAATTGAAAAGGGAATATGCACAAATTTCCGAAAAATTTAATGATTTAGGAGCTTTCTATGAACAGCAAGTTTTTTGATCTGAAGAAGGAGAAACAGGACAGGATCATCAACGGGGCGCTGAAGGTATTTGCCTCTCAGGGCTACCGGCACGGCAGCACGGACGATATCGTCAGGGAGGCGGGGATCAGCAAGGGGCTCCTCTTTCACTATTTCGGCAGCAAGCTGGGCGTCTATGGCTTCGTGTATGACTATAGTGCACGCTATATGAGCCTGGAGCTGCGTTCCATGGTGAACACAAAGGAAAAGGATCTCTTTCAGGTCATGAAGCATGTGGAAAGCGCCAGGATGCACGCCATGAAAGGCTATCCCTATATGCAGCAGTTCCTGAACCGTTCGCTGGCGGAGGATTCCTACGAGGCCCTCCTTGCCGTGGAGGAGAAGAGGAATGGGCTGGCGGAGACCTATGCCGCCATCGAGGGGCAGATAGACTACGGTCTCCTGCCTGCAGGGGTGGACGGGGAAAGGCTGCGCAAGATGCTGGACTTCACGATCAAGGGACTCATGACGGAACGGTTTCAGGACGCTTCCTTCCAGCCGGACATGCTCTATCAGGAGATATGCGGCTATCTGGACATGATGCGGCAGATCGTCTACCGGGAATAGGGTCTGTCATTTATTCATCTTGTAGGGGCCGTCCGCAGGATAGCCGCCCTTGAGCTTCTGCATGCCCCGCTGTATGGCGTCCCGGGAGTTTTTCCAGTCTGCGTCTTTGTTGCGGTAGTCGAATTTCTCCACCATCCATGCCACGTCCTCCGCAAGACGCTCCATATTGCGCTCCATGAGGGGAAGCATGGTCTCGAAGAAATCCTCCTTTTCCCGCAGGGACAGCCTGCTGTCGGCAGCGTCGCAGAGGTCTCCGAAATGATGGAGGCAGAAGCCCTTCCCCTCCTTCACCTTTCTCCGGAATTCATCGTCCTGATCCCAGAGGTAAAAGAAGGTGTCCAGATACCGGGCATAGGTGTCGGCAAAATGGCTGCAGATATAGCAGGAGCCCTCCTTTTCACGGACCCACATGCCGATGGTGCTGCCGCCTTCCGAGGTTTTGCGCATCTTTGATTTGAAAGAGGTCTTTCCGGGCCTGAAGTGGGCGAACTCTTTTTTCATCTCACCAATGATTTTCTTGTAATGGGTCTTCAGGATCCATGCGTTGCCAAGGGTGTTGCCATAGTCGAACATTTTCTGGAAATGTCTGCGGCAGAACCCGGCCTTGTCGGTCATCTCCCGGACATCCGCCTCCATATAGGAGGAGCCGCTGCCCAGCACGAAATCCAGCAGATCCTGCTCCACGCTTCTTTCGATGAAGCAGAAGGGGCATTCGTCATCTGCGTTGACCGCATCGTTTAAGGGAATAGTGTAGAGCTGTTCGTTCATGAGAAGCTTCCGTCCTTTCTGACGGCCCTGAGCCTATGGAGAGGGCCTGTTTTTCCGTCCTTACCAGTGTACAATATTTTTTGCGTAATTGCTACATTTTTATGACAAATCGTTAGGGAAACTTAATTATTTTTTAATTGCAATGTGGGTGCTGAAAGGATAATATATAAATGTGAGCAATGAACTTCAAAGATCGAAGAGGGAGATAATATAGG
>CANOFQ010000312.1 GCA_947565325.1 uncultured bacterium | reverse complement strand
TAATAAGTTCTTCGAGAACAACCTGAACGTGTCGGAGACTTCCAGACAGCTGTTCGTACACAGGAACACTCTTGTCTACCGTATCGAGAAGATTCAGAAGAGTACCGGGCTGGATCTGCGCAATTTCGATGATGCGCTCACGTTTAAAATTGCGCTGATGGTGGTGAACTATATGAGGTACAGGGACAGCATGGATTATTGACGTGTGGAAAGGCTTCTGCGGATTGAGGGCAGACGCCTCCGGGCGGTATGACAGGAGGCCGGAAGCAAGACAAGAAACATGGAACATGAAAGGAAGCCTGAAACACGCCCTGCAGGGTCATAGACCGTCCGGCATGCCATGGGAATATATAGGCGCACAAAGATGGCGCTTCATAGCATATGTGAGACAACCTCCTGAATATACTTAGGTATAAAATCCATAGGTATATTCAGGAGGTATTTTTATGTTTTATGATAGAAAGATAAAGTATCTTGATTATTATGAAAACGGGGAACGGATCAGGGGAGCGGGCTTCTTGAAGCTTGAGGTCAGGGACGGAAGCCTTCGTGTGGAGCTGTCAGTGACGGGTCTTCACCCGACGGACACATTCGAGCGGGAAATCCTGCTGTACGGCGAGGGGAAGGAGGGCGTTCTGGGACGGGTCATGATTTCAGGAGGCCGGGGAGAATTCCGGCAGTCCTACCGTGATCTGGAGCAGGTCGGTGGGACTGGAATCGGGTACGGAGAAGCAAGGGGACTCCGCATCCCTCTGGGGATCGCCAGGGAGATTGTCTGCAGCTGGCGGGAGCATGGGGCAGATAAGGCGGGAAAAGCAGGGGAGAGTAAGGGGGAGCGCAAGAGAAGCGCTGTAGAGGATGGGAAAGGAAGGAGGGCTACAGATGAGGGTGGAAGCGTGGCGGGAAGAGGAATCGCACGGGACGATGAGAAGGGGGCAGTGAGGAGAACCATGGAGGGCGACGGGAGAGAGAGGAGGGCGGCAGAGGAAGGCGGAAAGGCAACAGGCAGGCGAACTGCGGAGGGCAATGAGAGAGAGGGGAGGGCGGCAGAGGAAGGCGGAAAGGCAACAGGCAGGCAAACTGCAGAGGGCAATGAGAGAGAGAGGAGGGCGGCAGAGGAAGGCGGAAAGGCAACAGGCAGGCGAACTGCGGAGGGCAATGAGAGAGAGAGGAGGACGGCAGAGGAGGGCTGGATGGCAATAGGGTCAACAGCAGAGGAGGGTAAGAAGGGGGCAGATCTGGAGACTGCGGAGAGCGATGGGAAAGGAACATGGAGGAGGGCTGCGGAGGAGGACAAGAAGGAGCTGTGGAGAGGGGCTGCGGACGACGGGAAAAGGACGGGGAGAATGGGTGAGAGGGAGAGCGGCGGGAGGGCTGCCGGAGGGGAACGGCCCTTTCAGCTGATGGAGGATAAGTGGCAGCAGCTGTATGCCATATATCCCCATATACGGCCCTTTGGAGACGATAGGGAGTATATCTCGGTACGTCCGGCGGATTTTGTGATATTCGCATCGGAATCCTACAAAGCGGCAAACAACAGCTTCCTGCTCCACGGATATTACAATTATAAGCATCTGATTCTCACAAGAGCAGAGAAGAAAGGAGAGCTTCGCTATTACATAGGAGTTCCCGGAAACTTTTATGAGAGGGAGAAGCAGGTGGCTATCATGTTTGGCTTTGAGAGCTTCGAATGCGCCGAAGAGCCTGCTCAGGCAGGGGATTTCGGTTATTATATGATGCGGACGGAGCTGTAGCGATATGGCGGGGGAGCAAGGACATGACCATAAGCACAGCCTTATAGCCCCTCGCCGTCAAAGGCCGGAATAAAGCTTTCGGCGGCAGTGCCGCCCTCCTGCATGTAGCCCTTTTCAATCCCTATCTTGTCCGCAAAGGCAAGGATCCTTTCATATTCGTTCGGGGTTATACTGCGGTTCAGGCCGGGAAAATCCGCCGTGTGTCTCAGGGGAGTGTATTGATTCAGGATACTGACATAGATGTCGTTTCCGTATGTGCAGTGGAGATACCGCAGGATTTTTTTGGAATCGCCCGCATGGCCGGGGAGCAGAAGATGGCGGACGATCAGGCCCTTGCGCATCAGTCCCGTCCGGGGGTCGAAGGAAGGTGTCCCCACCTGACGGAACATTTCGCTGATGGCTGCAGTAGCGGTCTCAAAGTAGTCCGCCGCTCTGGAGTACTGGGCAGAAAGCTGGGGAGAACAGTATTTCAGGTCAGGGATATAGATGTCGATCAGCCCCTCCAGCAGCTGCAGGGAGGAGACGGCCTCGTATCCGGAGCTGTTGTACAAGACGGGGATGCGCAGCCCCAGCTCTTTGGCTTCGGTCAGCGCAAGGCACACCTGCGGTATAAAGTGGCATGCGGTGACCAGATTGATGTTTGCGGCTCCCTTTTCCTGCAGTTCGAGAAAAATCCGGGCAAGCCGACGGAGGGACAAGCTTCGTCCGACATTATTGACAGATATGTCATAATTTTGACAGTACACGCACCGAAGGCTGCAGCCGGAGAAAAAGACTGCCCCGGAACCGACGCTGCCGGAAATGCAGGGTTCTTCCCAGAAATGCAGTGCTGCCCGGGCCGCCCTTGGCAGGACGCTCGCACCGCAGTAGCCGGTCTGCCCTGCCCGGCGGTCCGCATGGCACCGGCGGGGACAGAGGGTGCAGTCACGCATCAGTTCTTCAGCTTTTTCGGGGGTCATGCTCATAGAGTTCTCCCATCGTCAATGGATGCCTGAAACAGGTATGTCTGAAACGGAGGGCCTGAAACAAGTATGTCTGAAACGGAGGGCCCGAAACAGGTATGTCTGAAACGGAGGGCCTGTTCAAAACGGAGAGTACGTCCAAGACAAGTACGCTTGGCCTGAAACATATTTTCATCCGGAAGGTTTCTGTTTTATAAAAGGACTTTGGGAAAAGGGCAGAATAAAAAATAGGATGCCGCACATCTCAGAACCCGGATACAGCTCCACCCGGCTGCCTTGCGGCACATGAGAGGTTCCGCTTAGTGCTGCTTTGTTCCCAACCTGACACGGTTCACGGATTCCCATTGCGCAAGACCGAATTTCATCACTGTGCGCAGTCCTGAAAATGTACGGCTTAATAAGTGTAGCCGTTTCTTGGCGCTTTGTCAAGGGTATTCTCGTTTTTTAAGGGTTTTTTATGGGCTGTTTTAGAGGCCGCTAATTTTTGGCTTATTTTGAAAGGCCGTGGGCATGGCTACTTCTTTCTGAGCTCGGCCATAGCTCCATAATGCAGGATGTCAAATTCATCAGGTGCAATGCGGTCCAGAAGCCTTCTGTGCTCCTGCTCCCATAGGGCGATCTCTTCCTCGGACAAGGAAGCACCGATTCCGCGGCAGGCCTTTATCCTTCCGTGCCAGCTGTCGCGGGTGAAGGGCACCTTCATGAGGAATTCTTCGTGGTATATCTGCTCGAAGCGTTCCTGATAGCAGTCAGGTATGTTTATGGGATGCATGGTTCCCCCGGCACCGCTCCAGCTTGGATTAAATTTCAGCACAAGGCTTTCGCTGGCGCCTGCGATGGAATCCTCAAAGGGCAGCCAAGACATATATAGAACAAGGATACGCCCCTCTTGCCGCAGCATCCGGTGAAAATTAGGCATAACCGTTTCGTGGTTGAAATATACGAAGCATTGGCAGGCTGTAATGACGTCGAAGGAATTGTCGGGAAAACACAGCGCCTCTGTGGACAGGACATGATAATCTATATCCATGCCTTCAGAAAGAAGCCTGGCCTGTTCGATTTGGTTTTCCGATATGTCCGCAGCGGTCCACCTTGCCCCATAGGGGTACATGTTTCTGGGAAGAACCCCCGTTCCCGTTCCGATGTCAAGAACGTCCTGTCCTTTTAGGCAAAGATTGCGGTCAAGGATTTTCTGATAGAATTGTCTGGGATAGATATCCCGGAACTTGGCATAATCCGAGGAAGTCTTTCCACATCTGCTTGTCATATACAACTAC
>CANOFQ010000311.1 GCA_947565325.1 uncultured bacterium | reverse complement strand
CCTTATATGAGAAGGGAAAGATAAATAACGAATATTTTCTTTCCTCGCTCTTCGGCAATGAGATCAGCTGCTACATGGAGCTGTACCGCTATGACGAGGCAATAGAGAAGGGGGAGCTGTATCTGAGGCACAGCCGGCCCGACAAACTGGTGAAGGCGCTTATCGCAGGATTCCTGACGGCTGCCTACATGGAACGCAGGGATTATGGGCAGGTGCTCAAGTATGCGGAATATTACTGGAAGAGCTATCAGGAATATCTGAAGGACGAGGAATCCTTCATGGAATTCGTGACGACGATCACAAACAAATGCTTTGAAGATTATAACCGGAGCAATGTGCTGGGGAACGGCATCCATGCCGCCGTGATGCTGGGAGAGGGAGAACAGGCATGGCAGTGGTTCGACAGCTTTGACTGGAAAGCGCCGCAGATGTTCGTAAGTGAGGAGATGGTCCGTGCCGTGGTGGGACAGATGCCGGAGGCGGCCTTGGAGGAGCGTTCCCGCTATGCGGATATGTGCAGCAGGATGATGGAGCGCAGCGAGCTGGAGGCGCTTGTGCTGAGAACCATGTCGGAACGGTGCAGAAGCCGGGAGACTCTGGAGGAGAGGGTAGCGGCGCTGAAGGCCTATGAAGGCGTGGAGAACGGGCACTGGTTCTTCAAGCTGAGAAAGATCGTGCTGGCGGCATACGGGCAGGAGGGCGGCAGGACAGACGGCGAAAGGCCGGCAGACCGGCATAGTCAGGAGCAGCGTGGAGGAACGCCGGCACAAGGGGCGCAGATACCGGAAGCGCCGGGAACGCAGGCAGGAGGGGCGCAGATACCAGAAGCGCAGGGAATGCAGGCAGGAGGGACGCAGATACCGGAAGCGCAGGCACAAGGGGCGCAGATACCAGAAGCGCAGGAAGCGCAGGCACGAGGGATGCGGGACACGGCCGCCGGGAACAGCGAGGCGGCCGGAGAAATCAGCATTTCCGACATAGAAGGTCTGGCGGGAGAGGTATGGGAAAATACGAATGGGAGTATGCAGTCGATCAGGGCATATGCCATGCTGGAGGCGGTAGAGCGTCTGGGAGGGGACAACAGACTTGTGCTGAAGGGCATTCCCTTCTATCTGTGGCAGAAGGGCATCACCGCATATTTTGAGCAGTTCTCATGGGAGGATGCCGAATGGTGGAACGGACGGTTCGGCTCCATTCTGCCAGGAGAGGACGCACATATGCTGGTCTGGAGGGGGCTGTACGGACTCTCCGGGGCAGTCAGGGCTGCCCAGAAGCTGGAAAAGGAAGAAGCGTCCCGGAGCGGCGATGCAGAAGGGAACCGCACGGCTGAAGGCAGAACGGAAGGCAGTGGCGCAGACGGCAGACAGACATTCTTTGACGAGCTGAAGGAAGGCCTGCGGGAATATGCCGCCTGCCAGATGGAGCTGTGCGGCAGGATGTATAGGCCGGAGATCACAACGCAGGCCCGGGACATGCTTCCGGAGGAGCAGCAGGGAGCGTACCTTGTGTCGGATCTGCTGGCCCAGACCGAAGAAAAAAGGTACGGCGATGCGGTGGGCACGATCAAGGAGATCAGGAAGCTGCTGCCGGGGCTTACGGGCATCATGAAGCCTTATCTGCGCTGGATCGAGGCGAGGGTGAAGCAGGAGAGCCGGGAATCCCGTCAGGCAGCCGGAGAATTTCAGGTTCTGGCCAGGCAGATCAAGTCAAGGCTCTATGCCCTTATGGAGGCAGGACAGCAGCAGGCGGCGCTGATGGTGGCGAAGCAGCTGCAGACCCTGCTGCCGGAGGACGAAGAGATCCGGCGCATCCTCGAGAAGCTGGAATGAAGGAGAGAATGCGGTGTGAGCAGGCGTATGGGAAGCCCGCCGGGAGCAATAACGGTTTATATGTTTAGCCCGCTGTTTTTTTAATTCCAGTAGACAGAATGTCTATAATCTGTTATAATCAAAAATAAGGGATGCAATGATGTCGCACTGTCAGCATATGCCGGCCGGAGTTCCGATATGGCGGATGGGACTTTCGGTGCGGCATTTGTGCAGAAGGGGAGCGGGAGCTGCCCGGCCATTTACTTATTGCAAAGAGGAGGATCAGGATGAAGAACTTAAAAATCAGGACGAAGCTGTTAGTGACCTTTATGCTCGTCATCGTGCTGTTCTGCGGAACGGTAGCCACCGCCATTTACGGACTGCAGCAGAATGCTGACAAGTACACGGAGTTCTATAATGTGGGCTACCAGATTACCAACAAGGTTATGAATATGCGCCGGGGGCTGCAGATCATCGTGAAGGATGTCGCCTTCGTCACCATCGAGGAGGATGCGGCCAAGTCTGCAGAGCACTTAGAGGACATACAGAAGGAGCTTACGCTTCTGGAAGAAAATGCTACATGGCTGGGACAGGAATTTACCAGCAACCCGGAGCTGCTGAATGAATTTTATGCAAATATACAGGCAGCGGTGGAGATGCAGGAGACGGTTCTTGCGCTGTCCGAGACAGATATGGAGGCGGCAAGGATCATGCTGCTGGAGGAATATCAGCCCCTGCTGGTAAAGGCGGTGAACAGCCTGATCAGTATCAGCGAGGTGGTTGAGAAGAGTGCCGATTCTGATTACAATGAGACAGTTAAGCTGCAGGATCTGCTGGTGGCGGCACAGCTGGCCATGGCAGGCGGGGCGCTTGTCATCACCATATTCCTTTCGCTTTATCTGACCCGTTCTATCACAAGGCCCCTGAAAGAGCTGGAGACGGCTTCCGGCAAGATCGTGAACGGCGAGTTCGATATCTCCGTGACATACAAGTCCAAGGATGAGCTTGGACAGCTTGCAGATGCCTTCCGCAATATGGCGGTGGTTCTGGATACGGTCATCTCCGATGCCTCCAGACTGCTCAGCGAGATGGCGAACGGGAACTTCGATGTGCGCACGAAGGCGGAGGAGCGCTATGTGGGAAGCCTTCAGAGCCTGCTTGCCTCCATGCGTAAGCTGAACAGGGATCTGAGCATGACCTTAGGACAGATCAACCAGAGCGCCGACCAGGTGGCATCGGGCTCCGGCCAGGTGTCCAACGGCGCACAGGCGCTGGCGCAGGGCGCCACGGAGCAGGCTGCTTCTGTTGAGGAGCTTGCCGCTACCATCACGAATATCTCTCATCAGGTCAAGAGCACCGCTGACAACGCTATGGAGGCTAAGACCCAGTCCGGCGTGGCAAGCACCGAGGTGGAGGAGTGCAACCGGCAGATGCAGGATATGATGGCAGCTATGGAGGAGATCACCCGTACCTCCAACGAGATTGACAAGATTATCAAGACCATTGAGGATATTGCATTCCAGACGAACATTCTGGCGCTGAACGCAGCGGTGGAGGCGGCCCGGGCAGGCACTGCCGGAAAGGGCTTCGCAGTAGTGGCGGAAGAGGTCCGCAGCCTTGCCGGAAAGAGCTCGGAGGCATCCAAGAATACGGCGGAGCTGATCGAGAGCTCCATCAAGGCAGTGTCCAGAGGAACGCAGATCGCAGGCTCTACCGCAGAGTCCCTGGTGAGGGTGGTGGATCAGGTCCGCACGGTATCCGACAATGTAGACAAGATCGCCAATGCTGCGGAGGAGCAGGCGGGCGCCATCGAGCAGGTGACGCTGGGCGTGGATCAGATCTCCAGCGTGGTACAGACGAACTCTGCCACATCCGAGCAGAGTGCCGCCGCCAGTCAGGAGCTTTCCGAGCAGGCCGAGAAGCTCAAGGGCCTTGTGGCGAAGTTCATCCTGCGGGCAGAGTATGCTATGGGCACGGCTGATTCGAAGCCCAGCTTCAGCGGCCGCTTTGACAGCATAGATCTGGACTGACAGAAAAAGTGATTATAAGCGTCAGCGTGTCATAAGTTTGCAGAAAAAGAATGAGGTATCCTCATTCTTTTTCTGTTGCCATTGTAGGAGCTGTTAAAACCTTAACCAGGACGGCTGCATGCTCAATATTTTCCATGGGGATATGCCAGATGCGGTGTGACTTCATAAAAATCAGCTTGACAATGGGTAG
>CANOFQ010000310.1 GCA_947565325.1 uncultured bacterium | reverse complement strand
TGATATACTCAACTTTGGTGGCACGCTTACATACATATGTATATGGTCTGGACATACCTCGCCTTCTATTATTTCCACTCCCTTATACTCACACAATTTTCCTATAATGCTTCCTACATCCGCTTTTACTTTCTGATCAAACAAATCAAGGAATATTTTACCTCCGAAACCGTTTTCGTATCCCCAATTCCAGTTATGGTCAAGACATACACTGCAGCGGGACACATCGGTATATTCCCTGACTGCGCTCCACATGCCATAGAAAGCTTCCGTATACAGAGAGACTACTCTGTCAGGGTCAGTGCTGCCGCAGTAGTTCCATGAGTTGGGTATATTGACTTCATTTCCAAGAATGAAGTTATCCACATGGCATCCTTCCTCAATCAGCTTTTCCATAAACCAATGCCAATATGCACGTACGGCCTTTCCGTTATATCCGGAAACAGCAGGCGCATACATGGTGCCAATCCCCTTGTCCCGGTTCCACTCATCAATGGCCACGTTTCCGTACCCTTCACTGGTTTCAGTCCACCTCACCCAGAACGCAATGCTGACAGACAAATTGTTATTGTTCATCATTCTTATATTATCAAATATACCCGCATCCCCGTCAAGAAAATAAAAGGCTTCTTCTTCAAACTCATATGCTGCAACCCATCCTTTTTTTACCCACTCATGTTCCGGGCCAACAATACACTCGTTCAGATTCAAATTTAGAAATGAATGGGACATTGTGCCCATATCACTCATTTCCAAATTAGCCCACTGTTCCTCAGTCTTCCCATATTTCGCTGTAGACCTAACGATACCCTGAATCCCTTTGAGCGAAGATGCGGTACCAAACATATCTTTTGCGGGATAACCGCCTGCTGCTGATACACTGGGCATTGAAATACACAACTGCATGGCAACTACAAGAAATACTGCCAACAATCGCTTCCAGATCGGTTTCTGATTCATCTGCTTCATTGGTTTTCTCCTCATAAGTTGATTTTTCATGTAAATATATGTATATCACTTGAGAACTGAAAGTTTTCAACAAAAAACTCTTCCGAATATTTTTTATGACTCTGTTTATTCATCATAAACAGAAGGATAAAAAACGCTAAAAGAGTTTCTTAGTGGCATAAACTTTCAACACTCGCATATATATTACTCTCCCTAGGGAAAAAATCAACCCCCTTTTTTTATTTTTTTCTCTCCGGGCAGTGCCTCTCCAGCTCTGCGAACTGCTCCAGCGTCAGCGCCTCTCCCCGGACGGTGGCAGGCAGCCCCATCCGTTCCAGCGCCTCCGTGATCTGCTCCTTGGATATCCCCAGCTCCGGCACATTGCCCACGGCATTGCACAGCGTCTTCCTGCGCTGATTGAAGGCGGCCCGGATCAGTGCGAACAGCCTCCCCTCGTCCTCCGCCTGCACGGGGGGCCCGGCATGTCTGGTCAGACGGACCACGGCGCTGCCCACGCCGGGTCTGGGCAGAAAGCAGTTGGGAGGGACGTTCGCCACGATCTTCGGCTCTGCGTAATACTGCACCGCCAGCGACAGCGCTCCGTAATCCTTGGTGCCCGGGCCTGCCTGCATGCGGTCCGCCACCTCCCTCTGAACCATGACGGTGATGCTGTCAAGGGGAACATGGCTCTCGAAAAGCCCCATGATGATGGGCGTGGTTATGTAGTAGGGAAGGTTTGCCACCACCTTGATGGGTCTGCCTCCGTTGCGCTCCTGTGCGATCCTGCCTATGTCCACCTTCAGGATATCCTCGTTGATCACCGTCACGTTGGAATAGTCGGCCAGAGTCTCCTGCAGTATGGGGATCAGGTTCCTGTCGATCTCCACCGCCACTACCTCCCTCGCCTGCTCTGCCAGATACTGGGTCATGGTGCCGATGCCGGGGCCGATCTCCAGCACACAGTCCTTCGGGCCGATCTGGGCCGCCCGGATGATCCTATCCAGAACGGAGCCGTCTATGAGAAAGTTCTGTCCGTACCTCTTCTGCGTATGAAACTGATGCCTCTGCAGCACCGCAATGGTGTTCTGCGGGATTCCCAGATTCGCCATGTCCTACCGTCTCCTGTCACAGATTTCTGCCATGATTCTATATCGCTGCCAATTCATGTCCCTGCCATGATTTTATCTTCCTGCTATGATTTCATGTCCCTGCCATGATTTTATCTCTCTGCAATTTTACAGCCCTGTCTATGGTCACTGCCGCCGGGCTGTTCATGACTGCCGCCCCTCCGCCTTCAAGTATTCCATCACTTCCAGCAGATCCTTCAGGATCACCCGGCTCAGCCGTCTCATCTCCCCGTCCGGAGGAATCATGTCCGGCACCATCACCGTATGCATCCCTGCGGCATGGGCCGACCTGACCCCGTTGGGAGAATCTTCAATGGCGTAGGCCTCCTGCGGGTTCACGCCCAACTCCCGGCAGGCCAGCAGATAGATGTCCGGCAGGGGCTTGGAATGCTCCACTCTGTCCCCGGTGATCACCACGGAAAAGCTGTCCCGGATACCGGCCTGCTCCAGATGATCGAAGACGGAGGAGCTTCTGGTAGAAGAGGCCAGCCCCACCTTATAGCCGGAGGTGCCCAGCCATGCCAGAATCTCCCGCATCCCCGGCTTTATAGGGAGGCCGTTTTTCTGCAGGTATTCCCTCTGCCATGCGGCAGCCTGCTCCCGGAAAACGGGATAATCAAAATCCTCTCCATAGGCCTTCATGACAATGCTCCTGCTGTCGTTGGAGTTCAGACCGATACACTTGGGAAAGACCTCCTCCATCCCCGGCAGGCCGTTTCGCTCCGCCACAGCCATCCAGCTCTTCATGCAGAGCACCTCCGTATCAAAAAGCACGCCGTCCATATCGAATACCACAGCCTTCATATGCCCCTCCTGCCCATGCATCTTCCCGTCCTCCCCTATGTTCGTCCATACCGTTTTCATCGTTTCCGGCTTCTTCCGCAGCCGAGGCATCCCTTTGTCCCACAGCTGTCAGACCCACCTCGCCGGTTCGGGACCAGTCCGAATCCCGTCCCCTGTTCCATATGCCCGAAAGGCCGCAGACATTTGTATTGCCGCAGACATCCAAACTGCCACGGACATTCAAACTGCCGCAGATATCTGCACTACTGCAGATACTTAAATTCCTCCAGAAAATGGATGCAGTTGTACAGCACCAGCACGTCCATTCCTTCCTCCGGCTCCCGCTGCTCCATGAACGAGAAGAGCCTGCCGTTGAAATAGCGAAGATCCATCACGTAGATCCGCTCATAATGAGGGAACAGCAGCGGAATGAAACAGTTTGCGTAGGAATCCTTGATCACGAAAAGGGTCTTCCCGTTATGATAGTCCGTCTCGATCTCCACAAGCGCATGATTATCGTCCAGGAAGAAACCGTACTTGTTCTTTGTGTCCAGATAGGATTCCTCATAGCAGCTGTCCTTGGTCTCCCGCATATCATAGGTCACCTTCATGGGCCTGTCAAGAGTCGCCGGGAAATACCGGAGCGCATCCGCCCTCACATCCAGATTCACCTTGGAATGCAGGGTTCCCAGAAAGCCCTCCGCCGCAGTGGCAAGCCCGTCTATATCATATTGCTCCGCCCTCTGGTCCCCTGCCCATGCCAGATATCCGTAATAGGCTCCCAGGCTGGTCCAGTGATGGTCCGTGCGATAATAGATCTCTTCCTCTGAATGCTCCTTCAGCACAGAATAGACGTCCACACAGTTTTCGTCTCCGATCTCCTCCCTCACCCTGTCCAGCAGTGCGGCCTCGTCATAATAGGGCGCATAGGCAGGCATCTTGTCCTGAATGATATTGTCTGCGGTGGGCACCAGCATCACCCTCGCATCCCATCTCTCCACCAGCTTCTTCAGCATGGCAAGCTTCTCCTGCTCCAGCTCCTCCGGATAGTCCTCCGGCAGATGCTGCTCGATGAGATAGCCGTCCTGCCCCAGATAGACTCCGTTGATCTCCTGCCTGCATAGGGCAATCTCCGTATAAGTCTTGACTGCGATCCACTTGTCCCTTAAACAGGACTTTTTCTTCCCCGCCCTCC
>CANOFQ010000309.1 GCA_947565325.1 uncultured bacterium | reverse complement strand
ACTGTATGCGGAGCTGTATTCCCTGCAGGCCGGCCTGTATAACAGAGGCACATGAAGTTCTCGGATAAGATAGCGGTTTTTGACGGGGGAGAGATTGTGGAGTATGGAACCCATGAAAGCCTGATGGAAGAAAAGGGACTGTATGCGGAGCTGTATTCCCTGCAGGCCGGCCTGTATAACAGAGGCACATGAGGCAGGAAGCCGCAGGCAGATGCTGTCTGCGCAGGGCTTTCCGGCAGAGAGGAGGACTTGCGATGAACAAATGGAAGGAATTAGGAGCGGCATTTGGCTATGTGCCGAGACTGTTCCAAATGGTATATCGAACCGACAAGCGATACTTGTTCTACCTGATCTGTGAGACGCTGTGTTTTGCGGCGCTGTCCTATCCGGGTATATTCCTTGTGAAGTATGCCTTCGATGCCATGGAGAGACAGCGCCCGTTCGGGGAGTTTGCCGCAATGTGCTGCCTGCTGCTTGCGCTGCAGCTGGCAGTCAAGCTGCTGAAATCTTTTTTTAACAGCATTCGTCCCGGAAGGTCTTCTCTGGTGGTGGGAAAGCTGTACAACGCTTTTCACCGGAAGAGCATGGAGCTGGATTATGAGCTTCTGGCAGAAAAAGACATTCAGGAGCTTCAGGTTCTGGCCGGCGACTTTATCAGGTACCGGCTGACGAATACGGTATGGAATTTTGTCTCTCTTTTTTCAAGTCTTATTGCCTTTACGGTTTCCTGCTTCCTTCTGGTTCGCATCGACCTTTGGCTGATTGCCGCAGTGGCCGGAGGGATGCTGCTGAATGCCTTCGTCTCAGCGAAGTTTATCCAAGCCGGGTTCCGGCTGGACAGCCGGATTATAAAGAACCAGCGGCATGTACGCTATTTCGATGAAATTTCCACAAGCGACAAGTATGCTAAAGACTTGAGGATTTTTGGCCTAAGCGATAAAATGAAGGATAGGGCGGTGTCCTATCTGAAGGAGAACCTGGGGCTGGAGCTCTGTAAGAAGCGGTATACGGATCTGCAGGGAGGAATCGGGGCGGTCCTTTCCCATGGAATTGATTTTGCCGTCTATGGGATTTTAGGGTACAATGTTTTACAGGGAGTTCTGTCCATGGGCTCATTCTCCCTTGCCATAGGAAATATTGCACTTTTCCGTCAGTATTTCGGCAAGATTTCCGATACGCTAGTGGGTTACTCGGATACGGCGAAATATATGGAGTATTATGACCGTTTCATGAACCTAGAAAGCCGTTTCCGAAAAACGGGCCGGGAGCATGTGAGGATTTCGGCCGGGGACTCTTTTGTCATTGAGTTCAGGGACGTATCATTCCGCTATCCCGGACAGACGGAATATGCATTAGAGCATATGAGCTTCAGGATACACAGCAGGGAAAAAGTCTCTGTCATCGGGGAGAACGGGGCGGGAAAGAGTACCTTGGTAAAGCTGCTGATGCGCCTGTACGACCCCACGGAGGGTGAGATCCTGATAAACGGCGTCAATATCAGGCAGTATGATTATGAGGAATACCTTTCCGTTTTTGCCCCCGTGTTTCAGGATTACAAGCTGTTCGCCTTTACGGTGGAAGAGAACATCAGCTCCTTTGAGAGCGGGAACCGCGAGAAGGTGAGGGCGGCTGCCCGGAAGTCCGGGATAGACAGTAAAATCATGCGGCTGCCCGGGAAATACGAGACCTTTCTGTCAAAGCAATTTGATGAAGAAGGGGTGGAGTTCTCCGGCGGGGAGCAGCAGAGAATCGCTCTGGCGAGGACCTACTGCAAGTCCGGAGCCCTGATTACCATTCTGGACGAGCCCACCAGCGCCCTTGATCCCCGTGCGGAAAACGCATTATATCAGGAGTTCAACGATCTGATCGGAGACAGGACGGCCTTTTTTATCTCCCATCGGCTGGCCAGCACAAAATTCTGTGATAAAATCATTGTGATTAAAGAGAAACGGGTCTGTGAGTTTGGATCGCATACGGAACTGATGAAGAGGAAAGGCTATTATTATACCCTTTATGACATGCAGGCAAGCTATTATAAGTAGTCTTCCTGCATATAGGGGACAGACAGTCCGGTCCGGGAGGATCCCGGAGAGGTGTGAGGGGCTTCAAAGCAGCTCCTTGGACAGACTATGTTTGGAGAATATAAGAGCGATGAAAAAGCAGGAACTGCTGAAAATCATGGATGAAGAACTGATGGAGAAGCTTTTCGGATTCTGCTATGCCAGGACAAGGGACAGTCAGGAGGCGAGAGAGCTGTGCTCGGATATTGTATTCGAGCTGGTAAACGCCGCCAGCAGGGAGGGCGATGTGGAGAATCCCTACGGATTTCTATGGCAGGTTGCCCGGAACGCCTATTATGATTTCACGGATAAGAAAAAGCGCAGTTTGGGCCTGCTGTATCAGGGAAATCCGGAAGATATATTTCTGTTCCTTACCGATGGGCAGAGCGAGGATGACAGCGAGGCGCTGCTGGATGCGGTCTACCGTCAGATCGCGTTTCTGACAAAGGCATACCGGGAGGTGATGGTTCTGTTCTATCTGGACGGACTGTCCGTGGCAGAGATTGCCGCACGGCTGAATGCCAGCGAGACGGCTGTCCGGCAGAGGCTGTTCGCAGCCAGAAGAAAGATTCGGAGCGAGGTGGAAGAAATGAAGGAAATCAGTACCAGACCGGTCATCTTTGACCCGATGGAGTATCACATCTGCGGCACGGGCAATCCGTCTTGGGGAGACCCCAGAAACGTGTGCACCAAGCAGTTTTCCAGACATCTTGTGTGGCTCTGCCGGAAGAGGTCAATCACCCCGGCGGAGGCTGCGGAGCAGCTCCATGTCCCTGCCGTGTACGTGGAGGAGGAGCTGGAAGCTCTGCGGAAAGGGGTAAACGGCCAGTACGGCCTGCTGCGCAGGTTAGAGAACGGAAGATACGCCATCAACTTCCTCCTTTTTGACAGGGAGGAGGTGCGGCAGCTGCGGGAGGCCTATATGGAGCAGATGCCGGCCTTCTGCCGGGCAGTCAGGGATTATGTGGAGGCCCATAAGGAAGAATATCTGGCCTTTCCCTATCTCAACAGAGACCGGGACTGGAACCTTATCCTATGGCAGCAGGTGCACAGAATATCCCGTGTCTTCCGGGACTGTGTGGGGAGGATCCTGTCCGAGAGATATTTTGCGCAGGCAGGGAGGGCCAAGCGGCCCTTCAGCGTATATGGCTATGTGGAGGACGGCAGGGACTGCAGCGGTGGATGGGACTGTGCGAAGACTGCAGAGGCATGGGGCTATGGCTGGTATGTAGAAAATATCTATAATAAGTGGATCAGGGAGCATTTTAACTGCTGGTATCATCTGGAGGATGATCAGGAGCTGCGGCTGACCCTCCGGGCTCTGGACGGGCTGGCTCTGGACAGCCTTTCCGATGCCGAGAAGGAATGCGCCGCCAGAGCCATAGACTGCGGCTATCTTTATCGGGAGGGCGGGATGCTTTATGTGAAGATACTGGTGTGCGGCGGGAGGGACAGGGAGAGGCTGTTTCGTGTCACGGAGGGACTTGCGGACGGCTGCCTGAAGGAATGCGCAGGGGCCGTGGCGGAAAAGCTGTCCGGGCTGATACGCAGGTTCGTGCCGGGGTATCTGCTGGGAGAGTGGAGATACGCAAACGATCTGGCCGCCCTGCCGGTGCTGAACGCTTTGCTTGAAGCCTTGGTGGAAGGGGGCGTCCTGACACCTCCGGAGAACGGCATCGGGGCGGAGGGCTGCTGGATGACCGTGGAACGGCATTGACGCACATTGATGCCACAAAGTTCATTTTCGCATATAGAACCGTTGCTGGCCGCATAGATACTGCGTCAGCAGCGGTTTATCTGATTATCCTGCCTGACTGTCATGTCAAAAGCAGGATGAAGAATGTCAAATCATGATATCTCTTTGAAATGACAAATCTTACAGAACAGTAAGGAAAAAAGCGGCTTTCGTTAGAACAAAGGGGCAGGGAGCATGTTATGATGTATGGGCGGATGCGGAACTGGAAAACAGCAGGAGCCCATGAATTGCCCGGAAGGAT
>CANOFQ010000308.1 GCA_947565325.1 uncultured bacterium | reverse complement strand
GGAAATTGATATAAGCGCCGTAACCCTGCAGACTGCCAGACTCACGCTTCGTCCATGGAGGGAGACGGATCTGGAGGATTTCTATGAGTATGCGTCCGTGGACGGCGTAGGGCAGATGGCAGGCTGGAAACCCCATGCGGACAAGAACGAATCCAGAGAAATCCTGAAAGGATTTATCGAGCACAAGAAAACCTTTGCAATAGAGTATCAGGGGAAGGTAATAGGATCTATAGGCATTGAGCAATACAATGAGGAGCGGTACCCCGAATTCGGGGAGAAGAAATGCCGGATGATCGGCTATGTCCTGTCGAAGGACTACTGGGGACGGGGACTGATGCCGGAAGCGGTGAGGGAGGTGATCCGCTATCTTTTCCAGGATGTGGGCCTGGATGTGATTTCCTGCGGACATTTCCTGCGCAACGGCCGTTCTGCCCGTGTGCAGGAGAAATGCGGCTTCCGGCATTACGCATATGATAAATTCGAGACCAGTATGGGAACCGTGGAGGAGCACAAGGCCAATATTTTGACGAAGGAGGAATGGGAGGCCGTTTCGAAAAACGGGGATGCCTGCAGGCTGCTTTTGTTTGACCTGGACGGGACTTTGCTGCGCAATGACAAAACCATTTCCCCGGCCGTGCGAAAAGTCCTGTGGGACTGCCGGGAGAAGGGCATCCTGATCGGCGTGGCTACCTCCAGAGGAGAACAGAATGCCTTGACCTTCATAGAGGAACTGAAGCCGGATCTGCTGATTGCCAGCGGCGGGGCCGTGGTGAAGTATCAGGGCAGGTATGTGTACAGAGCCGAATTTTCCGGGGAAGAGACGAAGCGGATGATTGGGCTTGCCAGGCAGGTATGCGGTTCGGACTGTGAGATCACCATCGACACCATAGACGCTCATTACTGGAATTACCGGGTGGATCCGAAGAAGCAGTATCCTGGCTGGGGCGACAGTATTTACACGGACTTTGCGGATTTTGAGAAGCCTTCCCTGAAAATGTGCGTGGAGATCTTCGAGGAAGCGCAGGCGGAGCGGCTTTCGGGACTGCTGCCGGAGTGCGACTGCGTCCGCTTCTCCGACGGATACTGGTATAAGTTTACAAAAAAGGCGGCCACAAAGGAGCAGGCGATTCTGGAAGTCTGCTCCGTATGCGGGATCCGGACCCGGGAGATTACCGCTTTCGGGGACGACTATGCGGATATGGGGATGCTGGCCTTGTGCGGAAGGGGTATCGCCATGGGAAATGCGGTGGAGGCGGTGAAGGAAAAGGCGGATCTTGTTATCGGCAGCAATGAGGAGGACGGGATCGCAGCGTATCTTCGGTGGAATTTCGCCATATGAATGGAAAGGGCTTGCACCGTCTCTATGAATTTCAGTATTGTTTCTTTCGCTTTTTTCAAGGCTCTGCCTGCCGGACGGTATGGGAAGTCTGGGCCATAGCGGGCTCTGGCTGTCCTGAAGCGGTCAGGGCAGCATAGAATAGATAGGGGGAAGACGGCATATGAACATAGCGCTGGTTTTATCGGGCGGCACGGGCAGTCGGCTGGGGAGTGACATCCCAAAGCAGTATCTGATAGAAAAGGGGATTCCTGTCATTTCCTATTGCGTGGAGACGTTGTCCCGTCACGGAGGCATAGATGCCATTCAGATTGTGGCGGAACCGGCATGGCAGGAAACCCTCGTCGGCTGGCTGGCAAGTGCAGATACGGAGAGAAAGTTCCGGGGTTTTTCCCTGCCGGGACAAAACAGACAGCTTTCGATCCTGCATGGCGTGGAAGACATACTTGCCTATGCCTCGGAAACAGATTTCGTCTTGGTGCATGATGCTGCCCGGCCGCTGCTTTCACCGAAGCTGATTACGGACTGTCTGGGGGCAGCGGCCGGGCATGACGGGGTCATTCCCGTGCTGCCCATGAAGGATACGGTCTACTGCAGCCGGGACGGCCGTTCGGTCACGTCTCTTTTGGACAGGGGAACCGTTTTTGCAGGGCAGGCGCCGGAGCTGTTCCTTCTGGGAAAATACCGGGACGCAAACAGGCGCCTGCTGCCGGAGGAGATACTGGGGGTCAACGGCTCCACGGAGCCTGCGGTGATGGCTGGGATGGACATCGTCATGATCCCCGGGGACGAGAGGAATTTCAAGATTACCACAAAAGAGGATCTGGAGCGGTTTCGGGGGATTATCGGCAATAAAATCTGATATGGATACAGGAGTGAAAGCGCAAATGAAAGCATGGGTTTTACACGGTATCAATGACCTGCGGCCGGAAGAATTAAAGGAGCCGGTTCCGGACACGGGAGAGGTGCTTGTGGCTGTGAAGGCGGCGGGGATCTGCGGCTCCGACATTCCCAGAATCTATAGGACGGGGGCCCATGTCCATCCTCTGGTGCCGGGCCACGAGTTCTCGGGCGTGGTGACGGATGCAGGACCGGGAGCAGGGAAGGGATGGCTCGGCAGAAGGGTGGGTGTCTTTCCTCTGATCCCCTGCGGCAGCTGTGCGCCATGCATGGGCAGGCAGTACGAGATGTGCCGGAGTTACGATTATCTGGGATCCCGCAGGGACGGAGGATTTGCGGAGTATGTGGCAGTTCCGGCAGGAAACCTGATCCTGCTGCCGGAGAATGTGTCCTTCGAGGAGGCCGCCATGCTGGAGCCTATGGCGGTGGCGGCCCATGCCATGAGGCGGGTGCTGCGGGAGGAGCCTTGGGCAGGAACAGGAAATAAGGCGGCAGATGGGGAGACGGAGGATGCGGCAGACGCAATAGACACGGCAGTCATGGCCGCAGACACAGTGGCAGTTATCGGGCTTGGCACCATAGGGCTTTTGCTGGTAATGCTGCTGCTGGAGAGAAGAAAAGCTCAGGGGCAGTCTGCAGAGGGGATTTATGTGATCGGCAACAAGGAATTCCAGAGGCAGAAGATTCTGGAGCTGGGTCTGTCCCCCGATGCCTACTGCGACAGCAGGAAGCAGGAGGCGGCACAGTGGCTCATGGAACGGACGGACGGACGGGGAGCGGATGCCGTCTTTGAGTGCGTTGGGAGGAATGAGACGGTCAGGCAGGCGGTGGACAGCGCATCGCCGGGGGGCAGGGTCTGCCTGCTGGGGAATCCGGCCTCGGATATGACCCTTGAGAAGAGCGTGTACTGGAAGATCCTGCGAAACCAGCTTACCCTGACAGGAACCTGGAACTCTTCTTTTACACATGACGGGGCAGATGACTGGCATTATGTGACAGAACGGCTTTCCGCAAAGAAAATAGCGCCGGAGGGCCTTATTTCTCATAGACTTCCCATGGAAGAGCTGGGGCGTGGTCTTCATATAATGCGGGACAAGTCGGAGGATTACTGCAAGGTGATGGTGAGGCTGCGGAGTTGAAGCGACTGCAAAAGATGGTAATGAGATGATGCAAGGGGAGTATCATACGGGCATATGTGCGGTATTTCCTTATTTTGGAGGGATTCCTATACGGATGGGAATCCCTCTGTTTTTTTGAAGAGGAGATGTGCCTGACAGAGGCACATCATAAATAAGGTCATCGGTTTTGGTTGCTGAAGCATTGGGCGGCATGCAGATACAGTCATCCGTTTTGGTTCCTGAAGCATTGGGCGGTAAGAGTCAGGGCTTGTATCTGCTTGTCGGTAAGCCCGGTCAGAGGCAGCTGATTCTTGTCCGTAGGCTCACAGCCAAGAAGAAAATCCGTGGTGACATGGTATAAGGAGGCCAGCTTCAGGAGGACGGACAAGGAGGGCTGTCGGTTTCCGCTTTCGTAGAGGCCGATGAGGCTTTCGGAAACGTTCAGCAGGCTGGCCACTTGTTTCCTGCTGAGGTTGCGATTGGTGCGGGCGGTTTGTAAGCGATTTGCGAGACCTTGTATCATAGGGGATTCTCCTTCTGTGCAGCTGTCTGCTTCGGGCCGTAAAGCCATGAATGGTTATCATGCATTTGTGTGATAAAGAGATTATTGCCAGACAAGCATGGAATCAGAACAGTGTCGCAGTCATTTTCTTTTGTGGATAGTGCATATAAGTATTACGTTAATCAGTACAATTGAATAGTCAATGTATGTG
>CANOFQ010000307.1 GCA_947565325.1 uncultured bacterium | reverse complement strand
GGTGTCGGAACGAAGCTCATGCTGGCTTTTGAAATGGACGACTGTGAATTCGACGAGCTGATGGAATAAACGAGCTGATGAAACAGGCGAGGTTCATAGGATCGTGGATTCATGATTACAAAAGTGCCCGAAAAATCGGCGAATCGAAGATTTATATTCCGGGACTCGACTGATCCCAAATCGTTTTCAGAAATCTGGAGGGCAGTCTGGGGCGTTCCTCTGTGCCAGTGAGGCAGAGGAGCTCCAGACTTTTCTTTGCCCTCGTCATGGCCACGTAGAATATCCTGCGCTCCTCTTCCACGGTTTTTTCGTCGGGCATCCTCCCATGGGGAAATATCCTCTCGTTGCAGTCCGGGATCCAGACCTTGTCGAACTCCAGTCCCTTCGCCCCATGGACAGTAAGCAGCTGTATGGGGGTGCGGCCGGCGGAAGCACTTATTAGGTCGGCAGAAGCGTTTGGACTGGCGGACACATTTGTGCCGGCGGAAGCGCTTGATCTGGCGGGGGCGTTTGATCTGCCAGAGGTGTTTGATCTGCCGGACATATTGGGGCCGCTTCGGCTGCTGGGGCCGTTTTCCATGGCCTGCGTATACTCTTTCTGGAAAATCAGCCAGCTTTTCAGATCCTTCTGCTTCGCCGCATCTGCCTTGAGCCATTCCAGCAGCTCCTGCCACTGGGCCCATTTCTCCTGCTTTCCTGCAGCCTGCTCCCTCAGATACCTCTCATAGCCTGCCGCCTTCAGGATGTAGTTCACCGCCGGCAGGAGGGAAAGCGTCCCGATCCTGCGCAGCTGCCGCTCGAAGCAGTAAAGATTCTCCAGCACCTCATCCTTCTGCCTCCTCGGCAGAAGCGTCTCCTCATAAAACCGAATCATGCCGTTTACATCGCCCGGGCCTTCCCCCAGCGCCTCCCGGCTGATATAGCGGGAGGGCCTGTTCATGATACGCAGCATCTGCTCTCTGGTTCCCTGCCCCTGCGCTGTCTGCAGGTATGCACAGATGTCCTTTACGATAAAATGCTCATACAGGCTGGCGGCCCTCTCCCGCATCACATAGGGAATATCCGCCGCCTTCAGTCGGGCGGCCAGTCCCTGCATATAGGAGTTGGTGCGGAACAGAACAGCACAGCTGTCCGTCCCCTGACAGCCCTCCGAAAGGGCCTGAAGCAGATATCCATACTGTTCCTCGGCATTCCCGAAGGTATGCAGGGCAACCGGAGGGGCTGCCGCACCAGCCATTGCTGCCGTTCCCGCCTTTGCTGAGGCACCTACCTTCTCTGGGATACCGGCCTTCTCTGGGATACCGGCCTTTGTTGCCGCATCGGCCCTCTCCGCAGCTCTCAGGGCCTTTACGAACCGATCCTTGTTCTCGCCTATGACCTCCAGCGATGCCCTGACGATTTCCGGCACGCTCCTATAATTGATGTCCAGCAGGAGCCTTCTGGCCTGAAACTCCTCGGCAAAGCGTTTCAGACACGCCGGCTCCGAGCCACGGAAGCCATAGATGGACTGATCGTCGTCTCCCACCGCAAAGACATTATAGGGCTTTGCCGCCAGCAGCTTCACCGCCTGATACTGCACCGGGTTCACGTCCTGAAACTCATCGATGAGGATGTGCCGGAACCGTTTCTGCCAGTACTCTCTGACACTCCTGTTTTCCGCCAGCAGCCGCTCACAGTCATAGAGCATATCGTCGAAGTCGATTCCTCCGGCCTTCCGTACAGCCTGCTGGTACGCCTGACAGATGTCGCCGAAGTCCTGCTGCCATCTCCCCGGCGCCTTGCCTGCCGCCTCGGAAAGTCTCACCGTATTTTTGTAATAGCTGATGGCGGACAGAAGCTCCCCGGCCTCCTCGCTCAGCTCCTCCGGGGCGCTGCGGCCGGACTCCTGCCCTCCCGCCTTTTTCTCATATGCTTTCAAAATGGGTAACAATAGAGTTTTCTTTTCTGAATTTTTCAAGATCCGGTCAGAATGCAGTGCACGAGATTCTTTCAGAATGTGGTAGAACACGGAATGGAAGGTACCGAAATTGACGGGATAGGACACAGGGCAGGCGCATATCCTACGAAAGCGCTCCTGCATGGACAGCGCCGCCTCCTTCATGAAGGTGATGACCAGAATGGACTCCGGCGGCACGCCCCGCTCCAGAAGACAGAGGATGCGGTTCGTGATGGTGAAGGTCTTTCCGGAGCCGGGGCCGGCCAGAAGCAGCACCGGCCCTTCTCCGTGAAGCACAGCCTCCCGCTGTGCCTCGTTCATTCCCTCTAATCTGAGCTTTTCAGGCATTGCGCAGCAGTTCCATGCCCTTCCGGATCCTCCGGAGGGTCTCCTCCCTGCCCAAGATCTCCATGATCTCCGTGGCACCGGCGGGAGTCATCTGTTTTCCCGAAACCGCCGTACGCAGGGGCCACATCACGAACCCGTTCTTGCAGCCCTTCTCCTCCACATATTTTGCCAGCATCCCGTACAGCCCGTCATTGCTGTAGTCATCCTGCCTCTCCAAGAGGGGAAGCACCTCCGCAAGCACTTCCAGCGAGGATTCTTTTGTGGTTTTCATCTTTTTGTGGGCATACATCTCTGCGTCGTACTCCGGCAGCTCCCTGAAGAAGTCCACCATCTCCGCAATGTCGGTGAACACCTCGATGCGGGTCTTCACCATGGCGGCGATCTTTTTCAGCTGCTCCTCCCCGAAGCACATAGGAATACTGCCCTCCTCATGGCCATCCCCGTCCTTTCTGGCATCCAAAAGGCTTCCTACGCACTCGGCTTCCTCGGAGGATGTCCCCGCCGCTGACCTATTCCCGGCTTCCCCGGAATCCGCCGCCCCTGCCTTCTCTGCCTCCTTCGGGCATGTATCCGGCATCAGCGCCTTCTGCAGATAGGGCTTGGCCATCTCATAGAACTTCTCGAACTCCATGGCCTTGATATACTCGCCGTTCATCCAGCGCAGCTTCACCACGTCATAGACTGCGGGAGACTTGCTGATCCTATGATAGTCAAATGCCTCGATCAGCTCCTCCAGCGTAAAGATCTCACGGTTGTCCTCCGGGCTCCAGCCCAGAAGCGCAATGAAGTTCACCACCGCCTCCGCCAAGAAGCCCTGCTCCATCAGATCCTCGAAGGAGGTGCTGCCGCCCCTCTTGGCCAGCTTCTTGTGGTTCTCGTCCGTCACCAGAGGCAGATGCACGTACTTGGGGGGCTCCCAGCCGAAGGCCTCATAGAGGCGGGTGTATTTGGGCGAGGAGGACAGATACTCGTTCCCCCGCACCACATGGGTGATGGCCATGGTATGGTCGTCCACCACGTTGGCAAAATTGTAGGTGGGATAGCCGTCCGACTTGATCAGGATCATATCGTCAAGCTCCGCATTGTCCACCGTGATGTCCCCGTACAGCTCGTCATGGAAGGTGGTGCTTCCCTCTCTCGGGTTGTTCTGGCGGATGACGAAGGGCTTCCCCGCCGCCAGATTGGCCTCCACCTCCTCCTTGGACAGAGAGAGGCAGTGCTTGTCATAGACGGTGATCTCCTTCCCCTCCACCACCTCGGTCTTCAGGGAGGCCAGCCGATCCTTGTCGCAGAAACAGTAATAGGCCTCTCCCCTCTCCACCAGCTCCTTGGCATATTTCATGTAAATCCCGGTCTTCATCCTCTCGCTCTGCACATAGGGCCCGTACCCGCCGTCCTTGTCCGGCCCCTCGTCATGCTGCAGGCCCACCCTCTCAAGGGTGCGGTAGATGATCTCCGTGGCCCCCTCCACGAACCGCTCCTGATCCGTGTCCTCGATGCGGAGCATGAAGTCCCCGCCCTCGTGCTTTGCGATCAGAAACTCATATAGGGCGGAGCGCAGATTGCCCACATGCATCCTGCCCGTGGGACTGGGCGCATATCTCGTCCTGATTTTCATAGGCTTTCCTCCCTGCCTGTTTTGTCAGGCACTGCCCGCTTTTATCGGGCATTTGCTTCGTCAGGCTTTGCCTGCTTCTTTCGGTATTACCCGCATCCTATTTTAATCGCTCAGGAGGAAAAAATCAATATACTTACAATATACTTATTCAGTTTCTTTCCACAAGATACAGCCCCACCC
>CANOFQ010000306.1 GCA_947565325.1 uncultured bacterium | reverse complement strand
TTCTGTCATCACATATAATGTATTTAACAACTTCCGCATTTCAGCCTCCTGTATCGTTTCCATTAAATTTTCATCCGTAATAATCTTGTTATAGGACATGTTGAAATCCATAACCAAATCCTCTCCCGAACGAAGTCTCAGGAGCTGTTCTTGAAAACGAAAGCAGCCGCGGACTCAGCCGGGCCCAACGGAAAGAATGACTTAAGAACAGTTCCTTAAGATATTGTACAATAAATATCGGATATAAATCAATGAAAACCGCATTCCCATATTATATAATTCAACAATGTACCTATCGGTCACAAGGGAGGTTAAATGACTATGCAGAACTATAGGAAAACGAAAACTGCTTGTTATCTGGGATTCATCGCACAGGCCATCGCAGCGAATTTTGCGCCGCTGCTGTTTCTGAAATTTCATAACGATTACCATGTTCCCCTCGGGAATATCGCACTGATCTCCACCTGCTTTTTCTTTACACAGCTTCTGGTGGACTTGTTCTGTGCGAAATTCGTGGACAAGATCGGATACCGCATCTGTATCGTGGCCTCCGAGGTGTGTTCCGCAGCCGGACTGGTGGGACTGGCCCTTCTGCCGGACATTCTGCCGGATCCGTTTACGGGGATATTGTGCAGTGTCATTGTTTATGCGGTGGGAAGCGGTCTGATCGAGGTGCTGGGCAGCCCTATCATGGAGGCATGCCCCTTTGAGAACAAGGAAGCCACCATGAGCCTGCTCCATTCCTTCTACTGCTGGGGAGCGGTGGGAACGATCTTGATCTCCACCTTGTTTTTCCTGCTGTTCGGAATGGACAGCTGGAAGTGGCTGGCGGTGTTATGGGCCCTTATCCCGGCCGTGAATATCTATTTTTTCTCCACATGCCCCATCAAATATTTAGTGGAGGACGGAAAAGGCATGGGAATCAGAGAACTGTTCCGGAAGCCCTTGTTCTGGCTGGCGGTCTGTCTGATGGTCTGCTCCGGCGCCTCGGAGCTCGCCATGGCCCAATGGGCGTCGGCATATGCGGAGGCCGCACTGGGCTTGTCGAAAGCGGCAGGCGATCTGGCCGGTCCCTGCATGTTCGCTGTGACGATGGGAATCAGCCGAGTGATTTTCGGAAAATACGGCGACAGAATGGACTTGATGAAATTTATGACAGGTTCCGGGATTCTGTGTGTCGTATGCTACCTTCTGGCCTCCCTGTCCGCAAATCCTCTGGCAGGTTTGGCGGGGTGCATTGTGTGCGGTTTTTCCGTCGGCATCATGTGGCCCGGCACGATCAGTATTTCCTCCGAAAGGTTCCCTGCAGGCGGGACAGCCATGTTTGCACTGCTGGCCATGGCAGGGGACCTGGGCGGCAGCATCGGGCCCGGGATCGTGGGCCGCATCACGCAATACGCAGGAGACAATATCCGTGCGGGTATGGGTGTGGGACTTGTATTCCCGGTGATTCTGCTGGTGATGCTTTTCATCCTTGGCAGGGAAAAGAGACGGGCAAGGAAGCCCGGAAATTCGCCTATGTAGGAGAGACGGAAACGGCGTGATTTTCGTCACGCCGTAGTATTGCGGACTCAGTCAGCATGCCCCTCTGACCTGCAGAATTTCCTCTCCCGTCTTCACATGTCCGCTGACAGCCATTCTCACATCGCCTCCGCCGGTGCAGTTCTCCACGCTGACGGAGACCTCCGTGGAAATTCCCTCCGCCTCCAGCCCCATCCGGTCGAACTCCAGCAGCAGCTTGCCCTTGCCTACCACCTCGTTCTGCAGGATTCTGGGCCGGTAATGGCGCACCATCAGCTCATCGTCAACCTCTCCCGCCTGAATGTACAGCTCGGCCCCGAACTCCGTTGTAAAGAGAAATGCGTTCCCCATGGGAAAAACCCGGGTGATCTTGCCCCCCGCCGGGGCATATATCTTATCTCCGTCGGGGCGTATGATCACGGTGGGCTGATCTCCCTCCCTCTGGGCCGTCACCTCCCCGGACACCGGGCTGCCCACGGACCAGCATCTGCCGCCGTCCTCCCCGTGCCGTCCCTTCCTGCGCCTTATGCGATTCCAGGGGCCGGATCCAGACTCCTCTTTTTCCTGAGCCTCCTGCGGCTCTCCCTCCTCATACGCAACCTGACCGTACATGGATATCCTGCCAAGAGAAAACCCTACCATGGCTGCGGTCATGGCCCACATCACTCCTAAGAACATAGCAGCTTCGCCTCCTTGAAAAACTTACTAAACCAAGTTTTCCCAAATAGCGGGATGCTATGCATCTATTACCAAATTTCAGTCTCTTCCGTCTGCTTTTCCCCTTCTCAGGCCATGAGGCCGCCTCTTCCCGCAGGTCTCCTTGTCAAACCTTCTCCAGCACAGAAAAGCTCCCATGAGGCACGGAGCATAAAACGCCATGCGGAACCTGCTGTAGCCCACCACCGCCGTACTGGCCATCAGATAGACATTGGTGAGAAAGATCAGCCAGTCCAGCCTTGTCAGAGCCGACCAGTTCCTCAAAAAGCCAACCGCATAGATTCCGTAGGTCACCGCCAGCAGAAAGGCAAAAAAACCACAGCAGCACCATGCCAGCCAGGGAGGCAGCCCGAATCGTTCAATATAGCTCACCCCCGGAGCGAACATTTCCTGCAGCAGCCCCTTGATGTTGACCACGATAAATGCGCCAAAATGCTGCTTCACATAGGTTTTCCCGATATCAGAAAGGACATACAGCTGATCCACGACGGAAGAAAGCCTGTCATAATCAGGAGCCGTCTCCTCCAGCAGCTCACGGAAATAGCGCTTGCTCTCCTCAAGGGAAACCTTCTCCACCTCCCTGTACACGTTGGGCGCATAATATTCAAAATAGTCCTTATGCCGGATGAAGGTGTACTGGGGATCCCCGAAACGGTACTGATTGCGCAGGCACCATCCCCCGAAGCACACAAGGAAAAGACACACATAGGGAAGCGTGATCTTCCATGACACCTTTCTCAACACCGAAGCCCCCAGCAGCAGCACGGCCACTATCATCGAATAGTACATGAGCTGGGGCCGAATCAGGAGCCCGCAGTTCAGCGAGACAAGACACGCCGTCACATCCCGGTACCTTCCCCGCTGCCAGAAGCGGCATAGGAAAAACAGACCCAGCACACAGAAAAAGGCGAAGGGGATCTCCGTGAGAATACTCAGCGCATAATTATAATTTTCTATGTGCAGCACCCACAGCAGCAGCCCCCCCAGCCCCAGACAGGCCTTTCCGGAGATATCCCTGATGACGGAATAGATCATAAGGCCCATGGCGGCACACATGAGCATCTGCAGCAGAACCACCGCCCCGTTGCCGCCCCCCAGTCCATAGACCGCCGCAAGAAGCAGCAGGTAGCCCGGCGTCCTGAAAAGCGTGGGCTGGCCGTCGGCGTCCGCCATCACGCCGTTCTCAAGAAAGCTCCGGGCCGGCTCCATATAGGAGGGTGAGTCCGGAAAGACGGTCGGCCCGAAAAAGAAAAATGCCGCCGCCAGCCCCAGGCACTGTACTGCCATCAGAATAACCAAAAGCAGTCTGTGATGACTCTCCGCCCACTGGGCGAACCGGCTGCACAGCCTCCCCGCCCTGCTCACTGTCGTTCCTCTCTTTTCCTTTCCCTTCTCTGTATCCATCCTTTCCCTTCTCCGTTTCCCATGATAAGTGCATTCGATATTATACCATGATTTCGTGCGCCTTGGCGCACATGGAATCAAAAAGTCGAAACAATGTCCTTCCGTGTCAATATTATACCTTCATTTCATCAATAAAACAACTTCCAATCAGGATCTTTAAACCCGCCTTCCAAAATTTTTGATATTTTATTAAATTTTCTTAAAAAAGTTATTGACATTATTCACAAGTGGTGCTATAGTGATAATCGTATTCTGAACGAAGGCCATTGAACTCACATATTTTTGTAAGTCACTGTTTCTTTGATGATGATTTACAAAAATATGTGACTTTTTTGTGCTCAATTCAGATTCACGCAGCTAACAATTACCATGCTAATCAAGGAGGAACTAAAATGAACAACGGTACAGTTAAATGGTTTAACGCACAGAAGGGCTATGGTTTCATCACCAACGATGCTACCGGCGAGGAA
>CANOFQ010000305.1 GCA_947565325.1 uncultured bacterium | reverse complement strand
ATGTAATCATGCGATTGAACCAGTCAGCGTTATGCAGTCTGGTTTCACGGCAAGTAAAATCGTTAAGCAGTATAAATTCCCATCCATCATTTCCATACTGTATGGAAAACCCGACTCCGTATATACTTTATCCATATGTCTTGATGCTCTTCAGAATGAATCGGGTGAATCCGCAAAGACAGACCGATGTCACTGTTTAAGGCCCTGCCCGTCTCACTGCGCATTTACATTCCTCACAGTCCCTCGGCATTTCTTGTTGACAATATTCTTGTTGACAATACGCATTTCTCTATAGAAAACTATCCATGAATATGCTACAATGACACAAGCAGCCAAGCCTGCTGAAGCACAAAAACCTGAACAGGAGAATTTATCCCATGCATTCGGACAATCCAAAGAAATATGCGCTCATCACCGGCGCCTCCAGAGGCATCGGTCAGGCCACGGCGGAAGTCTTCGCAAAGGCTGGCTACAATCTGGTGCTTACCTCTCACAGCTCCTGCGATTCGCTGAAGGCTCTCGCTCACCGGCTGCGCTGTACCTATGCCGTTTCCTGCCAGCCGGTTCAGGCGGATATGGGATGCCAGCTGGATGTACAGCGGGTCTTTGCCTACCTGCGGGATCTGGACGTGCTGGTAAACAATGCAGGCATGGCCCATATTGGACTTCTGACAGATATGACCGCCGAGCAGTGGCACAGAATCATGGCTGTGAATCTGGACTCCTGCTTTTATACCTGCCATGAAGCGGTGCCTCTTATGCTGAAAAAGCACAAGGGGAAGATCATAAATGTGTCATCTATCTGGGGGGTCCACGGTGCCTCCATGGAGGTAGCCTACTCGGCTTCCAAGGGAGGGATGAACGCCTTCACCAAGGCGCTGGCGAAGGAACTTGCCCCCAGCAACATTCAGGTCAACGCCATAGCCTGCGGCATCATCGACACAGCCATGAACAGTTCCCTTTCCCCTGCGGAGCTGGATGCCCTCAGGGAAGAGATCCCTGCGGATCGGCTGGGACAGCCGTCAGAAGTGGCAGAGCTGATCCTGCAGACGGCCCAGTCCCCCGCCTATATGACAGGACAGATCATAACAGTCGACGGCGGGTGGTATTAACGGCCCGGCAACGGCATAAAGTCATTAAAGCTGAACCGGACTCATTGCCCATAGGAATGAACCACCCCGCTGCAGGAAACGGGGTATCTGGCCCTAGTTTCTCCTTCAGAACGCTGCAGGCAGCAGGCATTAGACCCATGAGGGAATAAAATACGGCAGGAGCCGCCCTATGTTCCGACTCCTGCCGCACTCAGGCCGGATCCCGTCTCTGCGTCCTCCGACCAGAGCAGCCAGAGATCACGCTGCCTATGAAAAATGCTCCTTCTCTTCCTCGAACACTTCCTGAATGTCCGTGTCGGGGACAAGGGAGTCCACTATTTTCTGCATCTCCCTCTTGGTTTTTACATCCCTGCAGCGCAGGATGATGTTCTCCTTCTCAGCCTCGGTCAGGCCCGCATAGCCCTGCATTGCCGGCTCGTTCATGGCAAGCGCCATACCGAAGCCCAGCGGAAGTCCGTCTATATTCATCCGCACACACTCCTTTCGCTTTCCTTCCCTCAGATCCTTCCGGTCTTTGGGCCTCTGTATCAGACCGCTCATCTTACCCAGGCAGCTATCCCCAGCCGCCTGCGGCAATATGAGCTATTCTAAGTGTGTGCACCGGCCGGATATTTATCCTGCCAATTTTTTAAGAGACAGGCGGCCGCACCTCTGCCTTCATGCCTATCCGATATCCGGCTCGCCCCTCAGGGCAATGGTCTCTGCCGCCTTTCCGTCGGTCTCAAACAGAATGATTTCGTTTTCGCCCTTCTTAAGCAGCGGCGCAGGTATGTAAAGCCTCTTCTGGGGACCGATCTCCCAGAATCTGCCGATATTGAAACCGTTCACGAAGGCAACGCCCTTCCCCCAGCCCGCAAAGTCCAGAAAAGTGTCCCCCAGCTCCTGCGCCGTAAAGACGAAGCGATAAAAAGCAGGCTCCTTCTTTCCTTCGGAAGGGGCAGCTTCTCCCTCCTCCGGGAACTCCAGCTCTGAGATATCCTCCAGAGGTAACGTGTACTGTTCCCAGTGATTGTGCATGTGTCCGTTGATCTGCACACACTGGTCGATTCCCTTTCGCTGCCGCTCCATGTAGGGCCCGAAGTTCACCCTTCCCATGTTCTCCACAAGAATGTCCAGTCTGGCCCCCTTCCCTGCGGGAAGGTTCAGCTCTCTCTCCTCCAGAAGCTCCCTGTCGTACAGCGTCAGGATCTCCTCCCCGTCCAACAGGATGTTCGCCCTGTCGCTGGCCCCCCAGAGCCGGATCTTGTTCAGGCCCTCCTCCGTGTGCAGACTGGTGCGGTATAGGATATAGCCATAGTTCTGGCCCAGACGCTCCATGGACTGGGGCCAGATGCCGGACACGGGACGGCTGAGGCGCTTCAGAGACGCATCCAGAGAGACTCTTCCGGCCACCTTTAATGTTCCGTAGTCCTTTCTGACTATTTTCGTGGTAAACTCCATCTGAGGCAGCTTTGTGTACCTGCCGATGACCTCCTGATACCTGCGGTATTTTTCCGTGATCTGTCCGTCTTCCGTAAGCACCCCGTCATAGTCGTACGAAGTCACATCCGGAGTCAGCTCATTATAATAATTGGATCCGTTCATAAAACCGAAGTTCGTGCCGCCCTCGAACATATAGATATTCACATGGCCCAGCTTCAGCATCATATCCAGATCCTTTACGCTCTCCTCCAGATTCCCCCTCATATGGCCGCCGTTGCCCCAATGATCGAACCATCCCACCCAGAATTCCGTGCACATGAGAGGGCCGCCCTCCGTATAAGGGCGCAGCACATTGAAGCGCTCCTCCGTCCGGGAGCCGAAATTCCCGGTTGGCAGCGCACCGGAAAGCCTGCCTGCATTCAGACTGTCGGGATAAGGCCCGTCAGAGGTAACCAAGGGCACCTCCACGCCGTTTTCCGCCATAAGCCTCCGGATTGTGTCCAGATAATCCCTGTCATTGGCATAATAGCCGTATTCATTCTCCACCTGCATCAGAATCACCGGACCGCCCCGGGTAATCTGCCATGGTGTCACCTTGGGCATAAGCACCTTGTAATATTCCTCCACATGGCGCAGGAAGGGCGGGTAACACACTCTCAGACGCATCCCGTCCTCCCGCAGCAGCCATGCCGGCAGCCCGCCGAACTCCCATTCCGCACAGATATACGGAGACGGCCGCAGAATCACGTACAGGCCCAGCTCCTGCGCCAGCCCGATGAACCTCTCCACATCCAGCATTCCCTCAAACCGAAACTCCCCCTTATTGGGCTCATGCATATTCCAGGGGATATATGTCTCTACCGTGTTGCAGCCCATGGCCTTCAGCTTCTCCAGACGGTCCCGCCAGTATTCCGGAACAGTCCTGAAATAGTGAAATGCCCCCGAAATGATCTTCATAGGTCTCCCGTCCAAGTAAAATGTATCCTTTATCTCAAATCGACTCATGCTGTTTCCTCCGAATCATTGCCTTGTCATGCATCCTCCGATGCGCTGTCCTGCCTCAATGTTCTGCGCTGCCTCACTTGTGGCACTGTGCCTTCCCGCCGCATTACGCTGTGTCATCTCAATGGCCTGCATCGTACCGCCGTCTCACCGTGCTGTGCTGCCTTGCGCTGTCTCACTGCGCCGCAACCTCTCGCTCCGCCTCTTCCATGTCTGTATAGCCATACATCTTCACGGAATTTTCCATGATATCATAAGCCGGGTTCTTCCCGGATCTGGCATACTCCACTACATATCTGCCATATAGTTCCAGCATCTTGTCGGAATATGTGCCCAGTTCCCCTCGAAGATAGGTCTCATAGGAGGTGTCGAAGGGATCATCCTCCCATGTATGGATCCTTCTGGCATTGCCCGCCAGCGCCGGATACCTTCCGGCAAATTCCTCCATCCACCTCACCTGCATTCCCACGATCTGTTCGATGATGGCCTTCTTTTCCGGGGTAAGCACCGGAAAATGCCCCTTTATCTTGTCGTATTCCGCCGGATCTGTGCTCTCCATCATCAGCGATACGGAGAGCTATCTGGACGTTCACAGCGAGGAGCTGGTATACAA
>CANOFQ010000304.1 GCA_947565325.1 uncultured bacterium | reverse complement strand
TAATTTCCATGGAAAAGTAATTTCTAGGGAAAAAGTAATATCCACGGGAAAGTGTTATCAATGGATAAATGTTATCAATGGATAAATATTATCCATGGATAAGTATTATCCATTGGGAAGCCGCAGCGCAAACGGTACAACTGCAGCGGGAACGGCGGCAGACCGCAGGAAAGGAGAAGGGATATGTCATATATTGACAAGATTAAGGAGAGGGCCAAGCTGGACAAGAAGACCATCGTCCTGCCGGAATCCAAGGACAAGAGGACGCTGCTTGCAGCGGCGAAAATCATGGAGGAAGGCATAGCCGATATAATCATGGTGGGCGACGAGGAGAAGATCATGGACGGCGCCGGCTGGCTGGAGGTGGATCTGACCGATATTACAGTCATTAATCCTGCCAATACACCTAAGCTGGACGAGTATGTAAATCTTTTGTATGAAACCAGAAAGGCCAAAGGCATGACCCCGGAGAAGGCGAGGGAGATTCTGCTGAGTGATTTCCTGACATTCGGCATTGTCATGGTGAAGGCAGGGGATGCCGACGGCATGGTGGCCGGGGCATGTCATTCCACGGCCGACACCTTAAGGCCTGCCCTGCAGATCCTGAAGACGGCTCCCGGCGTGAAGCTGGTCTCTGCGTTTTTTGTCATGGACACCCAGTTCAAGGATCAGGGGGACGACGGTGCGTTTCTCTTTGCGGACTGCGGCCTGAATCAGGATCCCACTGCGGAGGAGCTTGCGGCCATAGCGGAGACTTCCTATAGGAGCTACAAGGCGCTGATCGGCCCCAAGCCCGTGATAGCCATGCTCAGCCACTCCACCAAGGGGAGTGCGAAGCACGCTATGGTGGACAAGGTGGTGGAGGCCACCCGAATCGCTAAGGAACAGTATCCTCATCTGATCGTGGACGGAGAGCTGCAGCTGGATGCGGCACTGGTACCCGGCGTGGCAAAGTCCAAATCTCCCGGCAGCCCCGTAGGCGGGCGGGCCAACATTCTGATCTTTCCCAATCTGGATGCCGGAAACATCGGCTATAAGCTGGTACAGAGGCTGGGCGGGGCGGAGGCCTATGGGCCTATGCTGCAGGGAATTGCCAAGCCTGTGAACGATCTGTCCAGAGGATGCTCGTGGCAGGATATCGTAGGCGTGGTTGCGCTGACGGCAGTGCAGGCGCAGCTGGCGTAGCGAGAAAGCCTTCAAGGCAGCTCATATAGTTTCCCTGAGGAAAGCAGTCGGTTCCCGGAGGAATATTCTGCCGCTATAGTTGTTCATAGTATGTCAGAAAAAAGGGTGTTCAAGGGAGTTTCCGGCCGGAAAACAGATAGGGCGGAAACGGTGTACGGGCAGAGAGGTACGATATGAAGAACAAGCTGGCAAGAAGATATCTTGTGGTAGGCCTGCTGGATGTAGTGCTTGGGGTCGGAGAGATCATACTGGCTAAGGGAAGGACACATACCATGATTCTGGGTTTGGCATTCCTGATCATAGGTGCCATTAATTTCTATAACTGCTATAAGGCGCTGGAAAGAGATACCTGAGACAAAGGAAAATAGAAGAAAGGATGTCTGACATGAAAGTATTAGTGATTAATTGCGGAAGCTCGTCGCTGAAGTTCCAGCTCATTGATTCTGTGTCGGAGCAGTGTCTTGCAAAGGGGCTCTGCGAGAGGATCGGCATCGAGGGAAGCATGATTACTTATGCCCCGGCAGGCGGAGAGAAGGAGAAAAAGGTCACGCCCATGCCGGATCACACCGAGGCCATCCGTCTGGTGCTGGAGGCACTGACGAATCCCGTCACCGGCGTGGTGAAGAGCCTTGTGGAGATCGGGGCAGTGGGCCATAGAGTGGTTCACGGCGGGGAGAAGTTTGCCGCTTCTGTTGTGATTGACGACGAGGTGATGGCAGCGGTGGAGGAGTGCAATGACCTTGCCCCCCTGCACAACCCGGCTAATCTTATCGGCATCAATGCCTGCAGAAAGCTGATGCCCTCCACTCCCATGGTGGGAGTGTTCGACACTGCCTTCCACCAGACCATGCCGGAGGAGGCCTATCTGTACGGCCTTCCCTATGAATATTACAAAAAGTATAAGATCAGGAGGTACGGTTTCCATGGAACCAGCCATTCTTACGTGTCGAAGCGGGCGGCAGAGGTTCTGGGGAAGAAGTATGAGGATCTGAAGATCATCGTCTGCCATCTGGGAAACGGGGCCAGCGTCTCGGCGGTGAAAAACGGGAAATGCGTGGACACCTCCATGGGCCTGACGCCTCTGGAGGGGCTGATCATGGGAACCCGCTCCGGGGACATGGATCCGGCCATCATCGAGTTTCTTGCCCATAAGGAAGGGAAAAATATCGACGAGATCATGAACGTGCTGAACAAGAAATCCGGCGTTCTGGGGCTTTCTGACAATCTTTCCTCGGATTTCCGGGATCTGGAGGATGGATATCATAAGAATAACGACAATGCTGTCCGCACTCTGAAGACCTTCAGCTATCGGGTGGCAAAGTATATCGGGGCCTATGCGGCGGCCATGAACGGCGTGGACGTAATCTGCTTTACCGCCGGAGTGGGAGAGAATGCGCCGCTGGTGCGTACCTTCGTCTGCGAGTATCTGGGGTATCTGGGTGTGAAGCTGGATCAGGAGGCAAACGGGAAGCGGGGCGAGGACATCGCCATCACCACCTCTGACAGCACTACTACAGTGATGGTGATTCCTACCAACGAGGAGCTGGCCATCGCAAGGGAGACAGTAAGGCTCGTCTCTCAGGCGTAAGTGGCGAAAATGGTAAGACAAAAACCCAGAGCCATTTCGGCGAGGGCGATGTATACAAGTGAAAAGCATATCTAAAACTCGGTAAACACCCACAGCGAAACTGTGGGTGTTTACACAAAGAGATCAGTCATTAAGGTCTTTAATTTTGTTCTGAAATTGTTTAATCTCGCTCAAAGGTATACCGGCCCATTCGGAGAGCTGTTCCGCAGGTGCACCGTTCTGAAGCATGGTAGCCAGCAGATGGCTCTGTCCTTCTTTTCGCCCTTCTTTTCGTCCTTCTTCTCGCCCTTCTTCTCGCCCTTCTTCTCGTCCCTCTTTTCGTCCCTCTTTTCGTCCCTCTTTTCGGCCTTCTTCTCGTCCTTCTTTTTGACCCTTTTTTTGCCCTTCTTCTTGCCCTTTCCTGAGTCCCTCCTTTAGTCCTATCTGCAAGCCTTCCTCATGTCCTATTCGTCTGCCTTCTCTCCGTCCTTCCTCCAATCCCTCTTGCCGGGCTTCTTTTCGGAACATTTTCATGTACTTTTTTTCGTTATATTCTGTCAGCAACATTTTCTTCACCTCCGCCCTGAAGGGCAACAGAATATCTTCCATGATGTCATGGTCGATGCAGTATGCAGCTGCGCTGTCGATGGCCTGATCCGTGGAGCAGCCACAGCTCTGGTAATGTCTGATACGGTCCACGAAATAGGAATATTCGTCCAGCCGCCTGCAGCAGGCTGTCAGCCAGTCATTGCGCCCATGGTTGATGTTCAGCATACGAACCGTGAGCTCCAGACAGGACGGCGTCTCTCCTGCGCCTGTCCTGAAGGCATCCGTCAGGCGCAGATACCGTTCGTCCTCGGCCTCAGCCTCTCCGTTGTAGAACACCACACACTGAGGGACGGGAAGGGGGATCAGCGCCGTACCGTAGATGTTTGCCCCCATCCTTGCCACCAACCCCTCATATTCCGCAGCCAGATAAAGCAGGAAGCGCAGAGGGAGGTTAGGGCAGAGCGTGCTCTGGTGCTCGTACAAGTTCAGAGTCCCCATGAGAATGAAAGCCACGTCGTTCTTCATGGCCATGTAGACCGCATTGTCCAGCGTGACGATCCGCAGCATATGCTCGTCCTGATAGTCCGTATGGTTCAGGGCGTTGTAGAGCTGCAGCAGGGACTTTTTGTCGTGCTCAAAGATATAGCAGAAAAGCCGGTCTTTTACTTTGCGGTTACCGAAGATGTGCGGCAATGTCAGCCGATGAAGGCGGCGGAATCGTGAAACGAACTGCATTTTTGGTTTCATGCGGTGTCCTCTCTTTCTGACAGATATGCGGCAGAGAGTCGGCATGAATCAATTCTATGCGGTCTCTGCCAGTGTGTGTGAAAAAATCCGGCAGAAACTGCCTGAATGTGCGAGATGCACCTTTCAC
>CANOFQ010000303.1 GCA_947565325.1 uncultured bacterium | reverse complement strand
CAGACTGTAAATCTGCTGCAAATTGCTTCGGTGGTTCGAATCCACCCCCATCCATTTTTCTTCTGTTTAGCTGGTATGGTGGAATAGGCAGACACAACAGACTTAAAATCTGTCGGAGGCAACTCCGTGCCGGTTCAAGTCCGGCTACCAGCATTGTTGTGTAGGAATCCACGCTTTCAGTCGGCCGCTGAAGTGGATTCTTTTTCTTTGCCCCAAAGCCCTATCATAATCTATGATAGAATTTAGATAATAGAATCCTGTTCTGGATTCTATCATAGAATTTAGATAATAGAATCCTATCTTGGATTCTATCATAGAATTTAGATAATAGAATCATGTCTTGGATTCTATTATATGAAAGAACCAAGGAAAGGCAGTGACAGGCAATGTACAATCCGCAACTGGAAACATTCATCCGCGTGGCAGACGCCGGGAGCTTTAACAGAGCGGCAGAGCAGGCATACATTACACCTACGGCAGTCCTGAAGCAGATCAATCTGCTGGAGGCGGAATTAGGGGTGCAGCTTTTTGAGAGAACCCATAGGGGGCTTTCTTTGACGAAGGCAGGGAGTTCTCTATATAAAGACACAAAGTACATCATTCAATACTGTAAGGATTCCGTGATACGGGCGAAAAATGCCATGCAGGAGAATACAGATATCATCCGTATCGGCACATCGCCCATGACGCCGGCACAGGTTCTTGTGAAGCTCTGGCCGCAGATTCATGAGCTCTGTTCGGAGATTAAGTTTCAGCTTGTCCCCTTTGAGAACACGCCGGAAAACGCAAGGGAAATATTGAAAAATCTGGGACAGAACATCGATGTAGTGGCGGGGATTTTTGATGAGACCATGCTAAGCTTACGCCAGTGTGCAGGCCTTGCGCTTTTTGAGCAGCCTTTGTGCTGTGCGGTCTCCGTCCACCATCCTCTTGCAGAGAAAACAAGGCTGACTATACAAGACTTATACGGGGAGAATCTGCTGATGATGCACCGGGACTGGAGCCATTATGTGGACAGGCTTCGGGACGATATCTGGCAGAGCCACAGCCAGATTCATATTGTTGATTTCGATTTTTACAGCGTGGAGGTGTTTAACCGCTGTGAGAACGGAAACGATGTGCTGATGGCCGTTCCGGTCTGGGAGAATGTCCATCCATTATTAAAGATAATTCCGGTGGAGTGGGACTACTCCATTCCCTATGGGCTGCTGCATTCCCCCAAGCCGTCGGCAACGGTAAAGAAATTCTTATCGGCATTGCGGAAAGTATTGTGAAAGGACATAGTTGCAACCTGAAAGTATAAACTGATGAACAAAGTGAGACTTCTCCGGAAGTCTCATTTTGTTTATCATATTTGTTGATAATAGAACTTTGTCTTGGGAAATTTTAGACGGAAGACTTAGACAGAAGAAAAACTGCAGGATGTGCAGACGATGATGCGTACAGAGGGGGAAGATGCGCTTATGAACAATTTTATTTTTGAAAATTCCACGAAGACCTATTTCGGAAGGGGATGCGTGAAGGAATATCTTGCTTGTCTTGCAAGACAGTACGGGAAAAAAGTGATGCTTGCCTATGGCGGGGATTCCGTCAGGGAGAACGGCATTTATTGTCAGATCATAGAGAGCCTTGCGAGAGCAGAAAAAGATGTCACTGAATTTGCGGATATCAGTGAGAATCCCACCTATGAGGAGGTGCTGGAGGGCGCAAGGCTGGTCAGGGAAAATAAAGTTGACTTCATCCTCGCCGTGGGCGGCGGGAACGTGACGGACTGCTGCAAGGCGGTTTCCATGGGGGCCGTCTATGACGGCGACCTCTGGAACGACTATTTTGCAAGGCAGGGCATCATGGAATTTGAGCCGGTTCCTCTCGGCGTCGTTGTCGCAGGGACGGGAAACGGAAGTGAAATGAACGGCAGAGCGGTTATCACGAACAAGTCCCGGCGGGTCAGGACGGGGTGCGATTATCCAAAGTGCAATCCCAGATTTGCGCTGGTGGATCCGGCGTATAGCTGCAATGGTTCCCGAAAACAGATGGCGACGGACGGTTTTGCCACGCTCTCTCGTATCATGGAGACTTATTTAAGCGCTCCCCATGAGGACAATGTATCTGATGATATTGCCGAGGCGCTTATGCGGAATGTCATTCGTAATCTGCGGGCGGCCATCCGCAATCCTGAGGACTATACGGCCAGAAGCAATCTGCTGTGGGATGCGGCTATGGCAGAGAACAGGATTATCAGGCTGGGGAAATGTCCGGACTTTCAATGCCGCCGGATGGATGACCAGCTTGGCGCTTATACGGACTGCAACCGGGGTGCGGGACTTGCGGCACTGCACCCGGCTTATTGCCGCCATATCTATAGGAACGGATTGCTGAAGTTTAAGCGGTTTGCCGAGAATGTATGGGGAATTTCCGGGAAGGGGAAGACGGACGAGGAAATCGCCCGTGCCGGCATCCATGCGCTGGAGGATTTCATTGCGGAGATAGGTCTGCCCAAGACTCTGCGGGAACTGGGGGTGGACGGGAATACGGATCTGAGAGCCATTGCCGATTCCTGCGCTGCCATCTCCTCCTGCGGCAGGAAGCTGACGCAGGAGGAGCTTCTGGAAATTTTACGGGAGTGCTATTAGAGAAAGGCTGAGGGAAGAGGAGGCGGTCGCATGAGAAGAAAGAAGAAAGGTTTGAAGGTATGGTACTTTGTGGTGGCGGTGCTGGTGGTCTTGGCAGTGTTCCTCATAACGCAGTTTGCGCTGCCATACCTGAGGAGACATTATCATATCGTGAGGGTGGATGAGCAAGAGCTGATAACGGGAGAAAGGGTCGAGTGGGAAGGCCGGCGCATTCTGACAGTATATTTTACCCGGGTGGGAAACACGGATTTTGAGGAGGATGTGGATGCGGTTTCCAGTGCATCCCTTATGGTGGACGGCGATAGGCTTATAGGCAACAGCGAGCTGCTGGCAAAGATGGTTCAAAATACCATCGGCGGCGATCTGTATGCCATTGCCACAGAGAAGAAATATTCTTCCTCTTACGATGACACGGTATCCGAATCCGCAGAAGAAAATTGCGAAGAAGGGCTGCTTGCTCTGGCGGGAGAACTGCCGGACATGAAAGAGTATGATGCTATATTTATGGTGTTCCCGGTCTGGTGGGGCATGCTGCCTAAGGCAGTGGATTCCTTTGTGCGTCAGACGGATTTCGGGGACGGGGAGATTTATGTCATTGCGACCCACGGCGGGAGCGGACTGGCCAGCTGCGTTTCTGATTTGAGGGAAGCAGCAAACGGAAACCTAAGGGAACCTGCTCTGGCAGTCTATGATGATGAAGTAACCGGCGCATTGCCAAAGGTGGCCCGGTGGCTGGAGGAATTGGTTCTGCAGGGGGCACTGCCAGACGAAGGCGATCGTCAGGACGCAGGAGATAGGGACGAGGCCGGAATGGAAGAGGAAGCGGGAACAGAGGGCGAGACAGAGAAGGAGCGTGAAATAGGAATAGAAGGCGAAACAGGAAAGGAGGGTGAAACAAGAACAGAGGGCGAAACAGGAAAGGAGAGCGAAACGGGAATGAGAGACGGAACAGAAAGCAGAAGCATCCCTGAGGAGCTGGAATATATTCCGGAGGGATATGATCGGCCCGCCGAGCATCAGGGGACTCTGGAATTGTTGACCTATCAGACATGGGAATCCTTCACCTATGAAGAGCATACGCAGGAGCTGACCAAGGAAGCATGGGTCTATCTGCCTTACGGATATACAGAAGACGAGAAATACAATGTTTTCTATTTAAGCCATGGGGGCTGGAGCAATGAGACTACGGTGATGGGAACCTCTGACAGCCCTAATCCCTTTAAGCATATCATAGACCATGCCATTGAGGACGGCAGGATAAAACCGCTGATCATAGTGCTTCCTACTTATAATAATACAAGCCAGTCAGACAGCGGAGATTATTCACTGGCGCTGCGGCTTACTGACAATTTCCACAATGAACTGGTGAATGACCTGATTCCTGCGGTGGAATCAAAATACAGCACCTATGCGGAAAGCACGGATCCGGAGGGGATTGCCGCATCCAAGGATCATAGGGGGTTCGGCGGTTTTTCCATGGGTTCGGTCAATACATGGCATACCTTCCAGTACTGTCTGGACTATTTCCGGTATTTTCTCCCCATGAGCGGC
>CANOFQ010000302.1 GCA_947565325.1 uncultured bacterium | reverse complement strand
GAGAAATATTTTTCATCCTTAAACCCCACCCGGTAAGCAATCTCATAGGTTTTCATAAATTATATCACACATTTGGAGTGGGATGCAGCTTCGGCTGCGTTCTTTTTCGGGGATAGAGCCCTTACAGAAAAAGCAGATTCCCAAAGTCTTAGGAGGACAGCCATTAGGAAAAAACAAGAAAGAGCGGAAAAGCGACAGAAAAAGTGCCAGAAAAAGCTTTCACAGAAAAATGGAAAAAGAGTTGAAATGGACAGTGAAAAAAGCTATAATCTGTTTTGGAGGATGAGACCGGCCTGAAACAGTGACATGATTTTGGCCTTTTGCCTCTATGACGACCAAGGAGGGTGAGATGAGCAGTCAGAAGTTTGTTTGGCATGACAGATATAATCTGGGAGTGGAAATCATTGACAGGGAGCATAAGAAGCTTTTCAGCATCATGAATAAGCTGTTTGCCTATGATGAAAACGATGAGAAGAGCAAGTGGGCTTATCAGGAGGGAATCAAGTTTTTCAAGGGCCATGCCATGAAGCACTTTGCCGAGGAGGAGCTTTATATGGCTTCCATCGGCTATGAAGGGTATGACATGCATAGGAGGCTCCATGACACCTTCCGTAAGAAGACTCTTCCTGAGATCGAGAAGGAGCTGGCTCTGACGGAGTATTCGGCGGAGGCGGTGCGGCATTTTCTGGGGGTATGCGCAGGCTGGCTCATCGGCCACACCCTGACGGAGGACCGGGCGATCGTGGGAAATGCCGAAAGCATGTGGACCGGCCTGCTGCCCGAGGAGGAGCAGACAGCCATGAAGAAGACGATCATCACGCTGCTGCAGGAGCTGTTCCAGCTTGATGCGAAGGTGATCAGTGAGAGCTACGGCGGGGAGAAGTTCGGGAAAGGTGTTTACTATCGGCTTGTCTATGAATCTGACAAGGGCGAGAAATGGGAATTCTATCTGGTTTTTGAGGAGAGGCTGATCGTTGGTACGGTGGGTAGCATGATGGGGTCCGACTCGGACAGACTGGACGTGATGATGATGAACGCCACCAGATACACCGCCAGACAGTTCGTGGAACGCATCATGTCCCATTTCCCGTCCGTGGGGAAGCTTGAGGTGAAGGAGGAGAATCTCCTGACCTATACTCAGTTCCAGACGCTGTTCGAACGGCAGAACCCTCAGTGCAGCCTGCTTTTCGATACGGGAATGGGGTATTTTGCCTATTGTATCACCGCCCCCCATCTGCTGAAGGATGCAGGGGGAGCTTCTATCAGGGCAGAGAACGCAATGGCAGAGATCGGAAATTATCTCCAGCAGAAGGATGCTGAGGAGAAAAAGAAGATCCTGATCGTAGATGATTCCAGCGTGGTGCTTCAGGCCATGAAGCAGCTGCTTGAGCCGGATTACGAAGTAGCGCTGGCGAAATCCGGTGTGGCCGCCATAAGAACCATGATTCTTGACAGACCGAATCTGGTACTGCTCGACTATGAGATGCCAGTCTGCGACGGCAGGCAGGTGCTGGAGATGATTCGTGCGGAGGAGGAGCTGACCAAGATTCCGGTCATTTTTCTGACCGGTACCACGGACAGGGAGCGGATCCAGAAGCTGATTCCCCTGAAACCGGCCGGGTATCTGCTGAAGACGGCCCAGCCGCAGGAGCTGAAGAGCAACATAGACGCCTTCTTTCAGAACATAAAATGATGATTGCAAAATGGTAAGAGTAAAATGGTAAATATAACATAGCAAATGCCAAATACGAAATACCAAATATGAAATACCAAATATGAAATATGAAATACGAAATACCAAATACCAAATGCAGATAGTGGATGTTTTATGATAATGCAGATGGCGTAACGTAAGATCAGGTTTATGACATAAGATGAGGTTCATGCCCGACGAGGTCTTTTATGACCTCTCCTGCCATGATCAGCCCGGCCACAGGAGGGACGAAGGAGCAGCTTCCGGGAACCCGTATGTGGTCGGGATTTTTTTTCGGTGTTTCCCTTGAATAGACAACCTTCAGGCGCCGGATTCCCCTGCGCTTCAGCTCTCTCCGCATGACCTTGGCCAGAGGACAGACGGAGGTGCTGTAGATGTCTGCTACCTCGAAGGCGGCGGGATCCAGCTTGTTTCCGGCCCCCATGGAACTGATGAGGGGCGTTTTTGCGGCATCTGCGTTCACCACAAGGGAGATCTTGGCGGTGACGGTATCGATTGCGTCAATTATATAATCATAGTCAGAGAAACAGAAGCTGTCTGCGTTCTCAGGCAGATAGAATATCTTATGGACACGTATCTTTGCATGGGGGTTGATCTCAGCGACCCGCTCTGCTGCCACATCCACCTTGTACCTTCCGATAGTCCGGCAGGTGGCATGGAGCTGTCTGTTTATGTTGCTCTCGCATATGATGTCGCTGTCGATGAGATCCATGGCTCCCAGGCCGGAACGGGCCAGAGCCTCCACGGCATAGCCGCCCACCCCTCCTACGCCGAAGACGGCTACCCGTGAGGCGGCCAGCTTTTCCATGGCCTCCCTGCCCAGTAATAACTCTGTTCGTGAAAATAGATCGGACATATTGACACCTCGTAAGCTTTGCTTTTTTATATAAGTTTATGTACACAGTGAACCGCTGTCAATGCTTTGGACAAAACTTTAGACAAAACTTTACACAAAAAACGGAAAGATTACGTTGCCAATAAAACACTATTTCTGGAACATCCGGAACGATAATATTCGCTTTTGATTGCGCTCGGAAATCCTTCATATTATAATGGAAGAGATTCATAATGGAAGAGATTCATAATAGAAGGGATCCGTGATAAAAAGGACTTATAATAGAACGGATTCGCAGGAATAGGAATGTTCTGATTCGTGAAGAAATAGGGAGGTGCCAGACTATGGAGCGAAAACAGCAAGTGCTTCTTGTTTTTTTCGGTTTTCTTGCGGGTGTACTGCTGACTTCCGTCATATGGTTCTGTGTGAGCCGGCAGGATTCCGGGAAGCTTCCTGCGGCTTCCAATGTGGCATATAGGGTTCTGAACGGCAGTCTGGTCAGCTCTGCCGTTGCGGATCATGACAGTCGGACAGATGCCATAGAAGGCGGGGATGGTTCTGCAGATGTGAATGACAATCCCCCTGCTGTTCGGGATGACACCGATAGCGCCACGGGTATGGACACAGATATCCAGGATGGGGATGGAGGTGAAGCGAATATGGCAGCCAGTGCATGGGAAAGGGCAGCTGTCTATACCGGGGGCGACACCGTGAGCCATAATGGATGCTTATACCGGGCCAGATGGTGGACGCAGGGAGAGACTCCCGGTACCAGCGATGTCTGGGAGGACTTGGGAATCCTGAGCGGCGTAGCAGTGCAGCCGGAAGGCACGGGCAACGTCCCCATTGACGCATCTGTTCCCCATGATACCGAGGTGACAGATTTCAAAGTGGTAGGATACTATCCCAGCTGGAAGCCAGACAAGCTTTCGGCTGTGGATTTCAGTATTGTGACACATGTCTGCTATGCGTTCGCCATCCCCACGGCAGAGGGCGGGCTGCTTGATCTGGAGAACCCGGACACTGCCGAGACGCTGATCAGATCCGCCCATGACAACGGCGCCAAGGTGCTGTTGTCCATAGGCGGCTGGAGCTACAACGACACTCCGCTGGAAAATGTATTCATGGAAGCCACCGCCGACGAGACCCGGCTGGCATCTTTTGTGGAAAGCATTATGGACATGTGTGATACATATGGCTTTGACGGCGTGGATATGGACTGGGAACATCCCAGAGTAGACGGCAGCAGCGCCAGACAGTACGAGGCCCTGATGCTGGCTCTGGCAGAGGAGCTTCATGCTCAGGACAAGCTCCTGACGGCAGCAGTGCTCAGCGGCGCCACCGCCGACGGCAATATTTATTACGATGCCGCTGCCCATACCAATGCCGTGCTGAATGCAGTGGATTTCATCAACGTGATGGCCTATGACGGCGGTGACGGCGAGCGGCACTCCTCCTATCAGTTCGCAGTGGACTGCGGGACATACTGGAGGGAGACGAGGGGCCTTCCCGCCCATAAGATCGTTTTGGGAGTACCCTTTTACGCCCGGCCCAGCTGGGCAGATTACGGAAGCATTCTGGCGGCAGCGCCTGACGCCTATAAGGGAGATCACACTTACTATAACGGCATGGAGGTCTATTATAACGGCCCGGACACCATTGCGGA
>CANOFQ010000301.1 GCA_947565325.1 uncultured bacterium | reverse complement strand
GGGACGCCAGATTGGTGGACGGGGAGCAGCTCTATAATTACTGGGGATACAACACGGTGTGTTTTTTCGCCCCCAACACCAGCTATTCCTCCGTGGTGGAGCACAACCATGAGGGGGATGAGCTGAAGCAGCTGATCTATGAGCTGAAGGAGAACGGCATCGAGGTGATACTGGATGTAGTGTTCAACCACACGGCGGAGGGGGACGAGAACGGCCCCTGCTTTTCTTTCAAGGGCATCGACAACAATGTATATTATATGCTGACACCGGACGGACAGTATTACAATTTCAGCGGCTGCGGCAATGCTCTGAACGGGAATCACCCCATGACCCGGAGGTTCATCATAGACTGTCTTCGGTACTGGGTGACGGAATACCGTGTGGACGGCTTCAGGTTCGATCTGGCCTCCATCCTTGCCCGGGACAGGAACGGGGTGCCCATGACGGATCCGCCCATTCTGGAGGCCATCGCCTACGACTCTATCCTCGGCAAGGTGAAGCTCATCGCAGAGGCATGGGACGCAGCGGGGCTGTATCAGGTAGGGCGCTTCCCGGCCTACAGCAGATGGTCAGAGTGGAACGGAAGATACAGGGATGACCTGCGGCAGTTCCTGAAGGGCGACGAGGGCATGGCCGCTGCGGCCATCAATCGGATCACGGGCTCCCGTGACATATATGACCCGGCAGTGAGGGGCGAGGACGCTTCCGTGAATTTCATCACCTGCCATGACGGGTTTACGCTTTATGACCTGTATTCCTATAACATGAAGCACAATGAGAAGAACGGATGGAACAATACCGACGGTGACAACAATGGCCACAGCTGGAACTGCGGGGTGGAGGGGGAGACGGATGACCCTGAGGTGGAGCTTCTGCGCCGCCGCATGGTGAAGAATGCCTTTGCGACCCTTATGTGCAGCAGAGGGCCCGCCATGTTCTATGCGGGGGACGAATTCTGCAATACGCAGTTCGGCAACAATAATGCCTACTGTCAGGACAACAAGGTATCCTGGCTGGACTGGAACAGGCTGGAGCAGTACAGGGAGATACATCAGTTTTTTCGCTACATGATAAGGTTCAGGAAGGAGCACGCTGTCATCAGGAAGAGTATGAAGACCGCCTCCTGCGGATATCCCAGTATCAGCATTCACAACGGCTATCCTTGGAATTCGGGGACGGATTACGCCACAAGGCTCATCGGCATCATGTATGCAGGGAGGAACGGGGAGGATACGGCGGACGACATTGTCTTTTACGGCATGAATGCATACTGGAAGCCGCTGGACATGCAGTTGCCCTGCCTGCCCGAGGGGATGCGCTGGAAGGTGTGCGTGAACACTTATGTGGAGTATGAGGACGGAAAGGACATAGAGGCCGAGACTGGATTTACCTTCGGCTCGAAGATTCGTATCCCCCCTCGTTCCGTGGTGGTTCTTGCGGGGCAGTGAGGAGCTGAGGCCATAGGGCTGGCGCAGGAGCTTCTGGCAGACAAGAGAGCCTGGTTTGCGGAGTGAGAGGCTTGTCCGGAGCCGGGGGCCTTCGATTGAAGGGGAGCTGCAGCTGCAGGACGGAACCTGCGGCCTGAGGGAAGCATATATTGGAGAATGATATCGCTTTCTTTTGGGTGGGAGGAGCTGTGCCATATGGACTGCAGGGATAGGATTCTGTCCAATCAGTATTATGATGTGATCACAAACTTTCCGGTGGGGATGCTGGAGGACGCAGGTCTGGATTTCTGCCGCATCAACATTGAGGGACTGTATGATGCGGTGTATGTCAGTCAGACAAGCATAAGGAATACGACGGATTATATATTTGACTACAAGGCCGTACCTAAACTGTACGGCCTTATGCAGACAGAGGCTGTTGGCAGGAGCTTTGATCCCAACAGCCTTATTGTCAGTGGCATAACGCAGGTTCAGCGGCCGCCGCTGAGTCTTTCGGGCAGGGGCACAGTGATCTGTATCATCGACACGGGGATAGATTACACGGATATGGCATTTCGGGACAGCGAGGGCAACAGCCGCATTCTGGCGATCTGGGATCAGACTGTTCAGGGGAACCGGGCACCGGAGGGGCTTCCCTACGGCACGGAGTATACCAGAGAGGAGATCGATAGGGCCCTGCAGGCTCAGGATCCCTACAGCGTGGTGCCCAGCAGGGACGAGAACGGCCACGGCAGCGTCATGGCCGGGGTGGCGGCAGGCAGCAGGCTGGGAGACGGTGGGAGCTATCTGGGCGCTGCCCCTGATGCTGATATCGTGGTGGTGAAGCTGAAGCAGGTAAAGCAGTACCTGAGGGATTTCTATATGGTTCCGGCAGGGGTTCCGGCGTATGAGGAGACGGACATTATGCTGGGGGTGCTGTATGCGGATCGCTTCGCCATACAGTTTGAGCGGCCAGTGGTGATCTGTCTGGGGCTGGGAACGAATTACGGAGATCATGCGGGCAGCTCGCCTCTGTCCAGATATCTGGACTTCGTGTCCGGCAAGCGCAGCAGGGCAGTGGTGGTCTGCGGCGGAAACGAGGGAAATGCGGGGCATCATTTTCGGGGCAGCCTGGATTCTGCGGGAAACGCAGGCACGCAGCCGGTGGAGGTCAGGGTGGGAGAGAATGCGGAAGGATTCGTTCTGGAGCTCTGGGGAAACGTACCGGACGTGTTCACCTTGTCCGTGCGGTCTCCCGGCGGAGAGACCATACCGCCCGTCCGTCTGGGGGTGCGCGACAGCATCACCTACAGCTTCGTCTACGAGAGAACGAAGATCACCATAGCGGGGACGCTTGTGGAGCCTGCCTCAGGCGAGGAGGTGATACTGCTGCGCGTGGCCCTGCCCACGCCCGGTATATGGACCTTCGAGGTGCAGGCCGTGGGGGATATACACAACGGGACGTTCCATATGTGGCTTCCCGTCACCCAGTTCATGAATGCGCCGGTGTACTTTCTGGAGGCCACGCCCTATGTCACCCTGACGGGGCCTGCCATGGCCCGGGACGTGATCAGCGTGTCCACCTACAATGCTGCGAACAACAGCTTCTTCATCGACTCCGGCAGGGGCTTTACCAGAACCGGGGCGGTGAAGCCCGACCTTGCCGCCCCCGGGGTGGACATGTCCACCATTCAGGGCAGGGACACGGGAAGCTCTCTGGCTGCCGCCCTGGCTGCCGGCGCTGTGGCACAGTTCATGCAGTGGGCGGTGGTGGAGGGCAACAGCCCTATGGTGGCCAGCCGGGAGATCCGCAATTATTTCATCCGGGGGGCCTCCAGAAGCTATGACCTGACGTATCCAAGCAGGGAATGGGGCTACGGGCGGCTGAACGTGGCAGGGGCATTTGATGCGTTGATCGGGGTGTGAGAAAGAGACCAGACAGCATAATATTTAAAGAAGCCCCTATCTGACTATATACGGGTCTGGGGTGGACAAGGACAAGATTGGGGAACGCATCTTGGTAAAGCGCACCTTTGATGCTGTTGGCGATACCAAACATTAGCGTCTGTAAATCAGGAGAAGTATCTATAAAAGCCGGGAAATCACTCATTTTGTCAGCCATGAAATGAGTGATTTTTATATCGGAATGATGATTGTTATTGTAATGTCAATCGCAATCAGATATACTTGAAACAGATGGATTGATATATTTGGGTCAAAAGCAGAGAGGTGTCAAATGGCAAGGACAGTAGGAATAGGAATACAAGATTTTGGGAAGATCATCCAGAACAATTGTTTTTATGTGGATAAGACCGCATTTATTAAAGAATGGTGGGAAAATCAGGACGATGTGACCTTAATTACGCGCCCCAGGCGCTTTGGTAAGACACTGGCCATGAGCATGCTGGAGTATTTCTTTTCCGTGGAACATGCAGATGAAGGTACCTTATTTGAAGGACTCGACATATGGAAAGAAGAGAAGTACCGCAGCCTCCAGGGCAGTTATCCGGTAATCTTCTTAAGCTTTGCGGATGTGAAGGAAACATCCTTTGGAAGTGCAAGGGACAAAATCTGCCGCATCATCAAAAGCGTGTATGACAGATATTCAATCTTGCAGGATAAGGGGCCGAAGAAGAAAAAGCTTCCAGATATTTTTCGTGAAATATCCCCTACAATGGGAGATTCTGTAGCCTCTTATTCCTTGAAAGCCTTATCGGAATTCCTTGCGGATTATTATGGGAAAAGAGTCATTATTTTATTAGATGAATATGATACACCCATGCAGGAAGCCTATGTGCACGGAAAAGAAATACTCCA
>CANOFQ010000300.1 GCA_947565325.1 uncultured bacterium | reverse complement strand
TGGCCACGGACCCTGACCGGGAGGGGGAGGCTATCTCATGGCATCTTCTGTATGCGCTGCGGCTGGAGGATATGCTGCAGGAGAAGAAGGTATATAGGATCACCTTCAACGAGATCACGAAGAATGCGGTGAAGGAGTCTCTGAAGAACGCAAGGGAGATCAACATGAACCTTGTGGATGCCCAGCAGGCCAGACGGGTGCTGGACCGCATGGTGGGGTACCGAATCTCCCCTCTGCTGTGGAAGAAGATCAAGAGGGGCCTAAGCGCCGGAAGGGTGCAGTCCGTGGCGCTGAGGATCATATGCGACCGGGAGGAGGAGATCGATGCCTTTGTCCCGGAGGAGTACTGGACGCTGGACGTGAAGCTGAAGGCCGACGGAGCAAAGAAGCCTGTCCGTGCGAAATATTACGGAACCATAGCTGAAAAGAAGGGGATTGCGGACAAGGAGGAGGCGGACCGGATCATGGCTTCCCTTGAGGGTGCCTCCTACTCCGTGGCAGAGATCAAGAGGGGGGAGCGTCTGAGGAAGCCGCCGCTTCCCTTTACCACGTCAACCCTGCAGCAGGAGGCCAGCAGAACCCTGAATTTTTCTACCCAGAAGACCATGCGTCTGGCCCAGCAGCTCTATGAGGGCGTGGACATCAAGGGAGAGGGGACGGTGGGCCTGATCACCTACCTGCGTACCGATTCCATGCGGGTTTCCGCAGAGGCGGAACAGATGGCGGCGGAATACATCGTCTCCCGCCACGGGGAAGAATATCTGGCGGAAGCCGCAGGGGAGAAGAAGGGCGGCGGCAAGATACAGGATGCCCATGAGGCCATCCGCCCCACGGATCTGAAAAGGATTCCCGGGGCCCTGAAGGAGGAGCTGCCCAGGGATCTGTTCCGGCTGTATCAGCTGATCTGGAAGCGCTTTCTGGCAAGCAGGATGAGCCCGGCGAAATATGAGACCACCTCCGTGAAGATCCGGGCCGGGGAGCAGCTGTTCACATTGGCCTCCTCCGCCCTGAAGTTCGACGGTTTCACCAGTGTCTACGGCGCAGGGGAGGAGGGGGCGGAGGAAGAAGCCGAGGGAAAGGACAAGGCGGCGGCAGGGCTGAGCGAGGACAGCAGATTTGTCTTCGACTCCTTTGAGCCGGCCCAGCATTTCACTCAGCCGCCGGCCCATTATACCGAGGCTTCTCTGGTCAGGGCGCTGGAGGAGCTTGGCATAGGCCGCCCCAGCACGTATGCCCCTACCATCACCACTATTCTGGCGAGACGCTACGTGGTTAAGGAGGAAAAGAACCTTTATGTCACGGAACTGGGAGAGGTGGTCAACAAGATGATGCAGGAAGCCTTCCCCACCATAGTGGACGTGAATTTCACCGCCAACATGGAGGCGCTGCTGGACGGTGTGGAGGAGGGCAGCGTGAAGTGGAAGACGGTGGTCTCTAACTTTTATCCCGACTTGGACGAGGCCGTGCAGCAGGCGGAGAGGCAGCTGGAGCATGTCAAGGTGGCAGACGAGGTCAGCGACGAGGTGTGCGACCTCTGCGGCAGGCAGATGGTGATTAAGTACGGCCCCCACGGGCGCTTTCTGGCATGTCCGGGCTTTCCGGACTGCCGCAACACGAAGCCCTATTTCGAGAAGATCGGGGTGGCCTGCCCTAAGTGCGGCAAGGATATCGTGATGAAGAAGACCAAGAAGGGCAGAAAGTACTATGGATGCATAGATAATCCTGAGTGCAGCTTCATGGTCTGGCAGAGGCCCTCCGGGGAGATATGTCCGAAATGCGGCTCCGTCCTATTGGTGAAGGGGAACAGGCATGTGTGTGCGGACGAGAAGTGCGGCTACAGCGTGCAGGCCAAGACCGGCTCCGGCGAGGACTGAACCGGGAGCCTATGCATCTGCGTGCTGCTCATTTGGGAGCGGGCTGCCAAGGGGTCGCCCCGCCTGCATTCAGATGCAGCTCCACAAGGCCCCATAAGTGTAAAAATTTTCATTGTAATCTGGATGCATCTGTGATATGATAGTAAAGTACGGAAATACAGAATCGAAGGGTAAGGCGCAGTGGATGCGTGCCCGGTTCTGCGGCTAGTTTTCTGCGACCTGTGTGCATTCCTGTGGCGGCAGAAATCGGAGGTATTTTTTATGAGTAGCGTGCAGTTGCTGGATAAGACCAGAAAAATCGGCAAACTGTTGCATAATAACAACTCAAGCAAGGTGGTCTTCAACGATATCTGCAGGGTGATGCGGGAGATTATGGACTCCAATGTGCTGGTGATCAGCCGCAAGGGCAAGGTGCTTGGAGTGGGCAAGGAAGATGAGGTGGAGACGATCACGGAGATGATCGACGAGAATGTAGGCGGCTTTATCGACCATATGCTGAACGAGAGGTTTCTGAGCGTTCTCTCCACAAAAGAAAATGTGAATCTGGAGACGCTGGGGTTCGAGGGCTCCGGGATCAGGAAGTATCAGGCGATCATCGCCCCCATCGTGATCGCAGGAGAGCGTCTGGGAACGCTGTTCATCTATAAATGTGACGCACAGTACGACATCGATGATATCATACTGTGTGAGTACGGGGGCACCGTGGTAGGGCTGGAGATGCTCAGGGCCGTGAACGAGGAGAGCGCCGAGGAGAGCCGGAAGGTGGCGGTGGTGAAGTCGGCCATCAGCACCCTTTCCTATTCCGAGCTGGAGGCGATCACCCACATCTTCGATGAGCTGAACGGCATGGAGGGGATTCTGGTGGCCAGCAAGGTGGCGGACAGAGTGGGGATCACCCGGTCTGTCATAGTCAACGCCCTGCGGAAGTTCGAGAGCGCAGGGGTGATCGAGTCCCGGTCCTCCGGCATGAAGGGGACTTATATCAAGGTGATCAACGACGTGGTCTTCGACGAGATCCGCCGGCTGAAGGAAAAGGGGATCTGAAGGGTAACTGCAAACTGCATAGAGACAAACGGATTTGGATTAGCGATATGAGCTGTAAGGTAAAGGGATTTATTGAGGGCAGCAGCTGACACGGGCAAAGGAAGGCCAGCGGTGTCTGCCAGGGCTGTAATAGATTCCTTTTTCTTTTGGAAATATTCAGAGGACAGACTCCCTGAGGGAGAGGCAGGCAGGTAAATTTAGTTAATTTTTATTTTTGTGTTGTTTTTTTCCTGAAATCAATTATAATGGAAGGGAGTACTTGTAAAAAGAGTACTTAGAACATAGGCTGTTCCGGACAAGGAGAGGAAAATGTTTCAATCAAGCGTATTTGACTATGTGAATCTGCTCGACAAGGCGGCGGACGCCAGCTGGCTGCGCAACGAGGTCATAGGCAACAATATCTCCAATGCCACCACGCCGGGGTATAAGAGGCAGGATGTGGCTTTTGAATCCCTGCTGCAGGAGGCGCTGCACAGGAGCCGCTACAGGACCACGGACGCCAAGGTGGCCGGGCTGAAATCCAGCAGGCTGACTCCTAGGATATACACGGATCTGGCGAATTATTCTTACCGCCTTGACAAGAACAATGTGGACCCGGACACGGAGCCTGTGTTCCTGGCAGAGAACCAGCTGAAATATCAGGGGCTGATCGACGGCATCACCAACGAGTTCGAGAATCTGCAGGCAGTGATGAAGTAAGGGCGGCGATGAAGGGCTAGGAAGCGCCGGATGCCCTTAAAAGGGCGTGACGGCAGGATCGCAATATCAAAGATCAGGAAGAGAGGCTATCAGAGATGGGTATGTTTTCGGCTTTTGACATCAATGCGTCAGGCATGACGGCACAGAGATATAGGATGGACGTTATCTCGGAGAATGTGGCGAACGCCAATACCACGCGGACGGCGGACGGTTCCCCCTACCGCAGGAAGGTGGTTGCCTTCATGGAGAAGGGGGGCCAGACCTCCTTCGGCAAGGCGCTGGGGAGAGCGGCCTACAGCCATGGCTATACGGGAACCGGCGTGAAGGTGGCCGGCGTGTATGAGGACCACGTGACTGAAATGAACAAGGTATATGATCCTTCTCATCCGGATGCGGACGAGGACGGCTATGTGACGGGACCCAATGTGAACATCATCACGGAGATGACCAACATGATCGATGCCAGCAGGGCCTGGGAGGCGAACTCTACAGCATTCAATGCCAGCAAGTCCATAGCGCTTAAGGGGCTGGAGCTTGGAAAATAAGATGACGCAGATGGGAAGAGAGGGTGAGCGGAATGGATATAGCGGCAGTTGACGCAGTAAATGGAATCCGGGGGCTTTTCTGTCGGGGCAAATGTTGTGATCGCAAGGTATGTCGGGGAGGGGAAA
>CANOFQ010000299.1 GCA_947565325.1 uncultured bacterium | reverse complement strand
GACAGAGCGAATGAACGCCTATGAGATCATGGAGAATACCCTGAACCTGAAAACGGTGGAGGTTAAGGACCGGCAGGAGTATGAAGATCCCCAGACCGGTGAGGAAAAGGTGCGGTATGTGCTGAACAGAAAGGAAACCCTGCTCGCCAGGGAGAAACAGGCGCAGATCAAGATGGAATTTGAATCCTGGTTGTTTGCGGAACCGGAGAGAGGGGTGGCGCTGACTTCCCTATATAATGACCGTTTTAATAATCTCCGCCCCAGAACCTACAACGGAGACGATCTGATGCTGCCGGATATGAACGAGGCCGTCACTCTGCGTAAGCACCAGCGGGATACGGTGGCTATGGGAATTTACGGCGACGGCAATCTTCTGGTGGCCCATGAGGTAGGAGCGGGAAAGACCATGACGGCCTGCGCCATTGCCTATGAGAGAAAGCGGCTGGGGGTGTGCAACAAGCCTCTGATCGCCGTGCCGAACCACACGCTGGAGCAGTGGGCCACAGAGTTCATGCGGCTTTATCCCAATGCCAATATTCTGGTGGCCACAAACAAGGATTTCGAGAAGGCACGCCGCAGGAGATTTGTGAGCCGTATCGCTACCGGAGATTATGACTGTATTATTATGGGGCACAGCTCTTTTGAACTGATCGCTCTGTCAAGGGAGCGGCAGTTATCCGCCATAAAAGATGAGCTGGACCAGATCACGGAAGAAATAAACGAGATGAAGGCTCTCTCAGGGAAAAGCTGGACGCTGAAACAGATGAAGATTTTCCAGCATAATCTGCAGGAGCGTTTTGACCAGCTCTATAATGCGGAAAAAAAGGACAACATCATTTCCTTTGAGGAATTGGGCGTGGATAATCTGTTCGTGGACGAGGCTCATGCCTACAAAAATAATTACAGCTACACCAAGATGCAGAGAGTAGCGGGAGTGGGAGGGCAGAGCAGTCAGCGGGCCATGGATATGCACATGAAATGTCAGTATATCAACGAAATTACGAACGAACATGGCGTAGTGTATCTGACCGGCACTCCGGTTTCTAATTCTATGTCGGAGCTGTATGTCATGCAAAAGACGCTGCAGCCATCGGAACTGAAAAGCCGCAGGCTGCTCATGTTTGACGCTTGGGCAAGCACTTTCGGCAGGGTGGAATCCTCGTTGGAGATTAAGCCCGAGGGCTCCGGCTACCAGATGAAAAACAGGTTTGCCAGGTTTCATAATCTGCCGGAGCTAATGTCCATGCTGTCCCTGACGGCGGACATCAAGACATCGGATATGCTGGATCTTCCGGTGCCGAAATTAAAGACGGGAAAGATGCAGGTGGTAAAGACATCCATCACGCCGGATCAGAAAGCCATTATGGAGGAACTGGTGGCAAGGGCGGAGGCAATCCGCAACAAGGAAGTGGACAGCAGCGAGGACAATTTCCTCAAACTGACAAACGAGGCGCGGCTGCTATCCGTGGATCCCCGTATTCTGGATGAAACACTGGAGAATGACCCGGACACCAAGCTCAACGCCTGCGCCGGAAACGTGGCGGAGATTTATCATGCCACGGCGCAGAACCGTTCCACGCAGCTTATTTTCTGTGACAAAGGGACGCCCAAGGCGGATGGCAGATTCAATTTCTATCAGGCCATGAAAGCGGCTCTTTTGGATTTGGGTGTGGAGGAAAAGGACATTGTCTTTATCCATGACGCCAACACGGACGCAAAAAGGGCGGAACTGCTGGAGAAGGTGCGAAACGGGGAGGTGCGGATCCTGATGGGGAGCACCGAGAAGATGGGAACGGGACTGAATGTGCAGGATAAGATGATCGCTCTTCACAATCTGGACGCCCCGTGGCGGCCAGCCGATCTGACCCAGCGCAACGGGCGGATTTTAAGGCAGGGGAATGAGAACGATGAGGTTTCCATTTTCAACTATATCACGGAGCAGACCTTTGACGCCTATCTCTGGCAGATTTTGGAACAGAAACAAAAGTATATCAGCCAGATCATGACCGGGCGGAGCGCCCTTCGGAGCTGTGAGGACATGGACGAGGTGGTGCTGCAGTATGCGGAGTTCAAGGCGCTTGCGGTTTCCGATCCCAAGATCAAGCGGAAAATGGAAGTGGATAATGAGGTTTACCGCCTGCAGACATTAAAATCCGCTTGGAAAAACGAACATTCGGACTTGCAGTTTAAGCTCACCCACTATTATCCCCAGGAGATCAAGCGGTGTACGGAAACAATCAGCCAGCGGGGAGCGGATGCGGCACTGTATGGAAAAGAGAAACCGCAGGACTTTGCCATTACCTTAAACCACAGGCTGTTTGACGAACGCACAAAGGCGGGAGAATACCTGAAAATGCAGATGGCATCACTGGGGCATGAGGCGGGAGAGGTTTTATCCGTCGGGATTTATGCCGGTTTTCAGGTGCTGTTAAAAAGGGGAGCGCTTTTAAATGTGATGCTCTGTCTGAAAGGGGAGGGCAGTTATCAGGTGGAGGCCAGCGATTCTGCACTGGGAAATATCACCAGGCTGGAGAATTTGGCGGATAAGATACCGCAATATTGGAAGGAGGAAGAGAGAACGCTGGAAAGCCTGCAAAAGCAGTGTGAGGCGGCGAAGATACAGGCGGAAAGGCCCTTTGCGGAGGAAGAGAAACTGTCGGAGCTCTTAAAGGAGCAGGTGTCCCTCAATCTGGCGCTGGAGTTTGCGGAGGGAGAGGACGGGGAAACGCCCGGAAACCAAAAGACGGTCAGAGATTGTAATTACCGTATTTACCGTAAACTGCATAAACTGGCACAGGAATTGTTCGATGGCACCTATACCTATATGAAGTTTAAACAGGATGGCTATGATGACCTTGTGCTGGAAAAGATCGGGGAAGATGAATACAGCATCGCCCATTATTATGTCCAGGAAGGGGATCTGATGCGTGATCCGGAGATTACATTCGTGCTGGAGGATGCAGACCGCTCCGTTTATCTTCTGTCCTTTAGGCAGGATAACATGGGCATCTATTATGCAACAGACGAGAGGACGGAGGAACAGATCGAGGATCTGCGGCAGTTCTTTGATCAGTGGCTGACAAACATTAAAAACCAGGGCTTTACCTTATACCAGGCCCATGGGGAAAATGGGGAGTATACCAGGGATGAAGAGGCGGGAGAACAAGCAGGAGAGTCGGCAGAGGAACAGGAGGATGAGGAATTTTTTGGCTGAACGGGCGGCGCCAGACAGTAAGTGTGCGGATGCTTTATGAAGGACTGGAAAGCGCAGAAAGGAGAAATGATGGCAGTACAGCAGCGGGGCAGGCCGATGCCCTTTACGGAAGAGCAGATGCGGCAGATTTATGGTACAAATATCATTGATTTTGCGGTCAGCAACGGTTTTGAGATTGAAAAAAGCGACAAGGCCACGGTCCATGTGAAGAACAGCGGGGGACTATATCTGTTCAAGCATGGCCGTGGCTATTATTCTTTCACGGAGGAAAAGGGCGGCAATATCGTGGAGTTTGCCATGCACTATCTGGGATTGGAAAAACGGGACGCCATGGAACGGATTTTGGGATGCAAGGCCTATGAGGGGACCGTACACATCGTGACGCCCCAGGAAAAGGCGGAAAGGGGAAAAATGCGGCTCCCGCCCAGAGATACGGATGACAGGCGGGTGTTTGCCTATCTGACAAAGACCAGGAGGATCGACCCGGAGATCGTGCAGGCCATGATGAAACAGGGCAGAGTGTATCAGGCCAGACAGGAGGTAAACGGCAGGGTGCGCAGGAACTGTGCGTTTGTGGGCTATGACAGCAGGGGGACGCCTCGGTACTGCGCCCTGCGTGGTCCCAGTGCGGACAGCAGTTTTCGCCAGGATGTGGAAAATTCGGACAAGACCTATGGTTTTCTCATGGAGGGACGGAGCAGACGGGTTTATGAATTTGAGGCGCCCATTGACGCTATGAGCCATGCCACGCTCTGCAAGCTGCAGGGGATCGACTGGAGAAAGGACTACCGGATTTCGGAAGGCTGTCTCTCCGACAAGGCGTTGAAACAGTTCTTAAAGGATCATCCGCAGGTCAGGGAGATTGTTTTCTGCTATGACAATGATGCGGACGGGAAACTGTCGGACGGCACCCCTCATAACCATGGGCAGGTAAGGGCGGCGCAGGCAAAGGAATATTTTGCCTCCCTTGGGTACGTTACATACATACAGACTCCGTCGCAGAAAGATTTCAACAAGATGCTGACATCCCTCTATGAGCGGCCTGCTCTCCCTGAGCAGGCCGCTCATAGAGGGA
>CANOFQ010000298.1 GCA_947565325.1 uncultured bacterium | reverse complement strand
GAGGAGGAAAAGAGGGAGCTGCTTTCGAGACAGGACAGGATAGAGGAAGAAAAGCTGTCCCCGGCCTTAAAGGAGCTGGAGGTGCAGCTGAGTCATCTGCAGGGGGCCGAATATAGCAGGGGCCTTTGCAGCTATCCGGAGGGCGGCGCCTATTATGATGATCTTCTGGAGCGGAGCACGGGCGCCGGGATGAATGCGGAGGAGATGTTCCGCTATCTGGAGGAGGCGAGAACGGGGGAACTGTTTTCCTGTGAGCCCGCAGGCCGGATTCCGGAGGAGGCAGGTGGAAAGGGCGCTCTTTCGGCGGGGACGGGAGGGCCGGAGGAGCGGGGAGGTTCGGCAGAGGATATTCTGGAAGAGCTGTACCGCCATGCAAGGGAGGCATACCCCTCCATGAAGGAGGCAGGCTGGGAGATTGTAAAGCTGCCGGAGGATTTCTTCGGAAGAGTCTCCAGGGCCTTTTATGTAAAGAGCGGCGAGAGGAACAGAATCTACGTGGGTGAGGATTTCGAGTGGGAGAACCGGCTGGCGGCTGTTCAGGTGCTGGCCCATGAGGGATTTCCGGGACATGCCCTCAGCCACAATGGGGGCAGGGCGGAGGAATACCCTATTCTGGAGCAGGCCCTGCGTTTTCCGGGATACGAGGAGGGATGGGCGGTCAGGGCGGAGCTTGCGGCTGCGGACTGGCTGGAGGAGGGGCAGGCACAGTATAGAGAGATGGTACTGGACAGCTTGTACGGCGAGCTTGTTCTGGCCCAGATGGACATCGGGATTCACGGGCTGGGGTGGACAATGGAGGAACTGGAGGACTTTGCGGAGGGGATCTACGGGGAAGAGGGCAGGGGCGTCGGCACCTCCCTCTGGAATCTTCTGGCGGATAATCCTTGTATGTACCAGCCTTATGCAGCGGGGTACTGCAGGCTTGCCGGACTGGAGCGGGAATGCGCCGGGCAGGGCATGGAGACGCAGGAATTCGTAAGGAAATATCTGGAGTGCGGGCAGGCGCCTTTTGCGTTGGCGGAGGAATGGCTTCTCGGAACAGGACTGCATGCCGAAGAAGGCGGGGAGGGGGACTGAATGCCTCGGAGGCCGGGAAGGGAGCCGGAGGTCTGCGAAGACTGAGAAGAAGAGAAGGGGATGCCTGCGGAGACGGATAGAAAAACGGAGGTCTGCGGAGGCGGGAAAGGGAGAGGTGAGGATGAAGGAATCACAAATGCCGGAAGCCGTGGGAGAGGAGATAGAGATAAAGCTTGCACTGGGAGATGCCGTGGACTATCGGGTCTATCCTATGGCGCTTGGGGAAAAGCTGCTCTGGTTTGTGGTGGGCGGGCTGGTGTCCGCTCTGGTCATGTACATTTTCTATGAGCGCTGGTATCTGTCGCTGATACTGGGAGTCGGCGGAGGGATCGCCTTTGTGCCCATGCGCAGGAAGCAGCTGCTGGAAAAGCGCAGGAGCCAGCTGACGCTGCAGTTCAAGGAGCTGCTGGAATCCATAAAAAGCTCTCTGGGCTCCGAAACCGTGCATGACGCCTTTATGAAGGCGAAAAAGGACTTGTCGATCCAGTTTCCGGAGGATGCCTATATCATGCGGGAGCTGACCCTGATCATGCAGGGGACGCTGCTGAAGCTCCGGCTGGAGGATATGCTGGCGGATTTTGGGGAGCGCAGCGGCATTGAGGACATACAGAATTTTGCCACCGTGTTCGGCAGCTGTTACCGCAAGGGCGGCAACATGCAGGAGGTCGTGGGAAAATGCATCACCATCATCAACGAGAAGATCGAGGTGAACATGGACATTGAGACCATGATCGCCGGACAGAAGAGCGAGCAGAACATACTGCTGGTGCTGCCAATCGTCTTCGTGGTAATGCTGAAGTCCATGGGGGGCATGGTGGATATGGAGTCCACCATGGGAATGATTTCCATGACCATTGCCATCGCTGTCTTTCTGGGGGCATACCTGCTGTCCCGCCGGATCATCAAAATCGACGTATAGGAGGGAACCGGCCATGATCGATTACGGTTTTTACGGGATTATCGCAGTGTACTTCCTGCTGCTGTTTTTCTGGGTCATCGTCCTCGCCGCAGGGTACCGGGAAAACAGCCATGTGATGAACGAGAAATATCTGCCCCGGAGCCGCTATCCCTTTCGGGAGCTTCTGGGAATCGGCCTTCTGCTCTTGAAACATGCCAGATACGGGAGGATCCGGGATCTGAAAAGAATCGCCCAGCTGAAGGGGGTCTACGGGGAGAAATGGGGGGCCTTCTACTATCAGGTGAACATGGCCGAGCGTCTGTCCTACGGACTCACATTGGCCATGCTGGGTCTGTTGGCGGCCCCTGCAGCAGGGGAATATCTGCTGCTTGTGGTATCTCCCGTTCTGGGGGCTGCGGGATATTTTCTGGCGGCAGGCCGGGTGACGGACGTGATCGCCCGACGGGAGGAGGCGCTGCTGAAGCAGTTCCCCAACATGGTATCAAACCTGGCCCTCCTGATCAACAGCGGCATGGACACCTTCGGCGCATGGGACAATGTGGCCCACAGCAGCGACGGCCTGATCTATACGGAGATGCGCAGGACGATTCAGGACATGCGCACTCAGGGCTCTTCCGAGATAGAGGCCTACATTCATTTCGGCAGCCGCTGCGCCGTGCCCCGGATCACGAAGTTCGTCTCCATGATGGTGCAGAATATCCGGAAGGGGAACGAAAATCTGTCGGAATTTCTGGCCTATGAGTCTGCGGTCTGCTGGGAGGAAAAGAAGAGCCGGGCGAAGATTCAGGGGGAAAAGGCAGGAAACAGGCTGATGATCCCCATCTTTATGATCATGATCGGAATTCTGGTGCTGATCATCGGCCCGCTGGCCGGCAGTATCGGATTCTGAGCGGCCGTAGATTTCGGGCAGCGCGGGATTTCGGACGGTGCGGGATTTCGGACAATGCAGGATTTCGGACGGCATCAGGTTTTGGGCAGGTTCGGACTTCAGGCGGCATCGGACCTGCGGCGGTGCGGCAGATCGGGCAGAAAGGGAAGTCTGAAACAGAAAGGGAAGGTCTGAAACAGAAAAGGAAGGTTTGGAACAGAAAGAGAAGGCATGAAACAGAAAAAGAGGAAAGAGAGGGACATGGAAATGGATTGGAAAAAGAATCGGCTCAGATGGATGAGGCAGGGATTGGCGGTCGGGATGGCGGTGATTCTGGGTGCAGCCGGGCTGCCAGCGCTGGCAGAGGAGGGAGAAGGGGCATTCACGGAGACTGTGCTGGTGGGCTCCGTCTCCGGCGGTGATGCTGCTGGGAGCTTTTCGTCTTCGGATCCCGAGAAGATCCGAGAGGCGCTGGAGACGGATGGGATAGACACGATCGACTACATACTGCCTCATGGTCAGGAAGTGCCCGAAGAGGAGCAGAGGGAGCTCTTCGCAAGCCTGCAGGAAGGCGACAAGACGCTTTCCTTTGTATTTCAGGACGAGGCCGGGAAGGAGACCTACCGATGGGGTTTCAAGGGAAGCGAGATCAGGGATGCCGGGCAGACGGTGAAATTCCAGATCATCATAGATGCCAACGATCCCGGAGTGCTGCAGGCGGTGCCCGAGAATGTGGCGCAGGTGGATCTGCAGTTCCTCAACGAAGGGGTGCTGCCCGGCAGGTGCAATATTAAAGTATTGGTGGAAGGGTATTTTCAGGCGGACAAGCTGTACTTGTACCATTACAATTCGGAGAAGGGACAGCTGGAGCCGGTGGAGGGAGACGTGACCTTTGACGGGACATATGCCGGATTCTATCTGGATCATAACTCCAACTATATTCTGACCGCATCCATGCTGGCAAGTCTGCTGCCCGACAGGCCCACGCCTCCGGAGAACCCGGATGATGACGACGACAATGACGATGATAATGATGACGATGGTGGAGATGACAGTAATACGGATGGGGAGAATGACAAAGACGGAAGCGGCGCATCACCTGCAGGCAGTGCAGAAGCGGAGGATGCCAAGAAGGCTGATGCCATACAGCATATAGTGGTCAAGGGGGACACCCTTGGGAAAATCGCAAGGATGTATCGGACGAGCATTTCACACTTGATGCAGCTGAATCCTCAGATCAAGAATCCGAACCTGATCTACATCGGACAGATTCTTCTTGTGGCGAATGCCGCAGACGGGCAGCCCAACGGGAAGGAAAGATACCACATCGTTCAGAGCGGCGATTCATGGTACAAGATCAGCAGAACCTACGGAATTCCTGTTCATACCCTCCAGAGCCTGAACACAGAGCTGGCGGCCCAGAAGTACCTTTACCGGG
>CANOFQ010000297.1 GCA_947565325.1 uncultured bacterium | reverse complement strand
CTGTCCAGACACCGGAAAACAAGCCTTAAATCCCATTTTTTCCGCGATTTTTTTGCCTGAAGTCTCACGTTCAGTACAAACCCCATTCCCATGTAGAGACTCATCAGCGAAGTCAGCCCATAGCTCACAAAAGGAAGCGTAAGCCCTGTTGTAGGCAGAATAAAGGTAGCCACGCCGATGTTGAAAAAACCCTGAAAGGCAACCAGTCCCCCCATCCCGGCCGCAATAATCATGCCGGCAACATCCTTTGCCTTTCTTGCCACAGAAATACATTCTATGGATATTCCGAACAGCAGTACAATGACAGCCACGCTCCCCTTGAAGCCGAACTCCTCGCTGATCACCGAGAAGATCAGATCCGTCTCCGCCTCCGAAAGAAAATTGCCGTTCTTTAAGGAGGTGATCGCATTGTTCTTGTAGCCCTTCCCCTCCAGCTGCCCCGATGCGATGGCCGTGACGGACTTGAGCTGCTGGTAAGCATAGGTGGTGGCATACTCCTCCGGATTCACGAAGGCCAGAATACGGTTCCGCTGGTTGCCGGTGATGAGCTTGCTGTCCGGCTGCAGGGCCAGGGAGATAATCAGCGCAGCGGCAGGTATTGCCACCGCCAGCACGCCGAACACCACCTTCAGACTGATGCCTCCCACAAACATTATGATGCAGAACATGGCCAGAAGCACGATGCTGGTGGACAGATCCGGCTGCTTATAGATCAGCGCCCATGGAACGGCCACCATGACTACGCAGCTGCCTATGATCTTTGCGGTGTTCAGATTCTCCCTATGTTTCATAATAAACTGTGCGAAGAATAAAAGCAACAAAATTTTCGCTGTTTCTGAAGGTTGGAACTGAAGCCCGCCGATCTGCAGCCACCGCTGTGCGCCGTGGGAGCCCTTACCCATCTGCCACACCGCCACCAGCAGCACAAGATTCACGGCATACATAAGCCAGTTGAGCCTGAGCAGCATGGTATAGTCAAACAGCGAAATCACCACCATCAGGAACGCCCCGACAATCACTCCCACCAGCTGTCTGGTCTGGAGCGATTCCTCTGCGCTCCCGATGGCGATGACCCCCACTGCGGAGAGAAGCAGTATCATCAGTACCAGTTTGAAATCATAATCCCGTATCCTATATCTTTTAAACATGACCTGCCGGAATTCCTTTCTTCCGTGTCCCCGCTGCCCTTTCTATTTCGCTACGTCTTGGGCAGACACATCCACTATGGGGATGCTGGCATACAGCGAGGGCATCTTCCCCCGCCCCTTGCTCCCCTTTGTATTGATCTGGATCTCCATATTATCCGAATCTATCTTCATGTATTTGGATATGACCTTTGCGATATCCGTCTTTATCAGCTCCATCATTTCCGGCGAACAGTTCACTCTGTCAGAGATCAGCAGGATTTTGAGCCTGTCCTTGGCAATCTGGCAGGAGCTCTTTCTGCGAAAAAAATGCCTCATGTCCACTCCTCCCCTATGCTTTGTGGAAAATTCCCGTGACCCTTGTCCAGAAGGAGATGCCTCTGTCAAAATTCAGATACGGCACTTCCTTCCCCTGTACCCGCAGAACCACATTGGCATATGCCTGTCCTGCAGGAGAGCTGCTCCCCACCAGCGGTTCCCCCTGGTTCGTTGCTACTACGACATTCTCATCATCCGGTATGACTCCTATGAGAGGGATGGCAAGTATGTCCACCACGTCCTGAGCGGACATCATGTCGCCCCGGCGCACCATGTCCATCCGCAGCCTGTTGATGATCAGCTCCATCTGCTTGAAGCCGTTGGCCTCCAGAAGGCCTATGATACGGTCTGCGTCCCGGATGGCGGAGACCTCCGGGGTGGTCACCACCAATGCCCTGTCCGCCCCGGCGATGGCGTTCTGGAACCCCTGTTCGATTCCTGCAGGGCAGTCCAGAACAATATAGTCGAACTGCTCCTTCAGATGCTCTATGACCTTCACCATCTGTCCCGGAGAAACTGCGGACTTGTCTCTCGTCTGAGCAGAGGGCATCAGATACAGCCCGGGATGACGCTTGTCCCGTATCAGGGCCTGCTTGACACGGCAGTTTCCCTCCACCACGTCCACAAGATTATAGACGATACGATTCTCCAGCCCCATGACCACATCCAGATTGCGGAGGCCGATATCCGTGTCGATGAGGCAGACCTTTTTGCCCAGCTTGGCCAGACCGGTTCCAACGTTTGCGGTTGTGGTGGTCTTGCCCACACCGCCCTTACCTGAAGTGACGACAATGACTTCGGAATTTTTACGTTCCTGGGAAAACTGATTTTCCATTCTCTTACCCTCCAATTTTGAGATGTCGTCCTCCGGGCAGCTTTCAGCAGGTCAAAAGGAGCCCAGCAAATCTTTGGTAAGAGCTTCAAATACAATTCTGTCGTTCTTCACATAGGCTATCTTCGGCTGTGTCTTAGGGCGAAGCTTCCATCTGGGCTGCTTCGCACCGGGTTTGTATTTGAAATCGCCGATCTTGATTCTCTCCGGCTCCATTTCAAGCGCTGCAACAAAGGCACCTTCACGGCCGTTCCCGCCTGCATAGGCCTCGCCGTAAAGCCCGCCGAGTATAATGATGTTCTTCGCACTGATGACGGCGCACCCCGGATGGATGTCACCCAGCACGATGATGCTGTTATCTGTCTCCAGAACATCCCTGTTCTTCAGATCTCCCCGGAAAAATTGTCCCCCGCTCTCGTCCGCCAGCCTCTTTTCCGTGTGGGCCAGAGCCTTGATATAATTCTTGTTTGCCGCCTCGTCCCGGCCCACGATGCACAGAACGTTCAGATCGCTGTTTTCGCGGATCGCCTCCAGGATACGAAGCTCCTCGGCCCCGGAGACCGTCCTGCTCTCGATGGAAAGCGCCATGGCGGCGGAGCCGAAGAAATTTCTTGCCTGAGCGAATTTGTACCTGATTTCATCCAGAAGCTCTTCAAAGGGAAGCTGCGGATCCAGATGCAGCGAGATCCCGTTTGGAAAGCTCTTTATGACAACTGTTTCTTTCATGCCGCCTCCTTCCGCCTCCTCTATAACTCATCGCTGATGTCGCTGTCAGGCGTGTTCGCCACCCCCGTCACCAGTTCATCCTCCTCAGCCAGACCATAGTAATATTTAAAAATATCCCTCGTGACCTCAGCGGCATAATCAGAGGAATATCCGAAGGGAATCCTCGTGGTGATGGTGATCTCCGGGTTTTCAAAGGGGGCATAGCTGACGAACAGCCCATGATTGGGTCTCGACTTGATCTGCTCGGCCGTGCCCGTCTTCCCCGCCACGTTCACTGCAAGGTTGTTGTAGACCGCCTTGTTCTCCATTACCGCCCTCATCCCCCGGTGGATCGCATCCCAATATTCCTGGGGCATTTCTATCCGGTTCCTGACATCCGGCTGGAATTCATATAGCACGTTACCCTCGGAATCGGTGATCCTGTCCAGAAGCGTCAGATTATAGCAGGTGCCGCTGTTGGCCACGGTGGTGATATATCTGGCCAGGCCTACAGTAGTATAGCTGTTGTTGCCCTGGCCGATGGCGGAACGCACCGGATCCTGCGTGGATACGTTGGGAGCTGTCTCCGCCAGCTCTATGCCGGATTTTTCCGTCAGCCCGTACAGGTCCGCATACCTGCGCAGCGTCTCCAGACCCTCGTTTTCATTGTAAGCGCCGTTTCTGGTGGAAAGCAGGTATCCGACGTCGTAGAAATAGTAGTTGCAGGAATCCCTGATGGCGGTAGTCAGATTCTCGTTTCCGTGTCCCCGAAGCATCCAGCATCTGGGAGTGGACGGAATCTCCTTGAAGGTACCGATGCAGTTGATCTCGTCATCAAGAGTGATGACCCCCTCCATCAGCCCTGCGGTGGCCACCAGCATCTTGAAGGTGGAACCGGGCGCCGCGGAATACTGGGTAGCGTAATTATACTGGGGATTTGCCTTGTCCGCATTCAGCTTCGCAAAATATTCCGCATCGATGGAATTGGCCATCTTATTGTTGTCATACCCGGGATAGGACACCAGCGACAGCACGTCCCCGGTGCCCACGTCCGTGATCACCACGGATGCATTGCAGGGATCCAGCGCCAGCTGGGCAGGTGTGATGTTCAGGTAATCTATGCGGTTCTTCATAAACTGGAAGGCAGTCATCTTTCCTGCAAAGATCGCCTCCCGCTCCTCCTCAGGGATCGCGATCTGTCCCTGCTCGCACAAAATCCGGCATACCTGGCTGCCGTCGATCACGTCCCCCAGAAGCATATACTTGAAGAACCTTTTCTGGAACTCCGTGTTTCTGTCAATCATAGATGGTAAAATCATTGCCATAGCCCAGTCTGTCAATATGTCTTCTCAGGATGCGCACGCAGGCGGAATGA
>CANOFQ010000296.1 GCA_947565325.1 uncultured bacterium | reverse complement strand
GGGCAGGCTATTTGTTGGATTAGGTTCTTGCACGGCAGATACAAGGGAGTAATTGCTATGTTTACATTTGTAGTCACATGCTATAACCAGGCAGAGGTGATCCTGTATGCCTTGGAGAGTATCCGCTACCAGATCGAGCGGTTCGGGCAGGGCCAGGATTTCCAGTTGATCGTGACAGATGACGGTTCAACGGATGACAGTTGCAGGGTAATCCGCAGGTGGATGGAGGAAAACCAGTCCCTTTTTGTGAAGGCAGACCAGCTCTTCCGCCGGGAAAATGCCGGGATCTGCGTCAATTATGTGGAGGCCCTGCGGCGGGTGGAGGGGGAGCGTTTCATGGTGCTCAACGGGGACGACCTGCTGTCCCCCTACAACCTGTTCGAGGTCACGTCCAGGCTGGATACCCATGACATAGTATGTACGGCATTCCTAAAATTTACAGGCTCCGGGGAGATGATTACCACTTACCAGACCTATCTGGAGGTGGTGCTGCAGCGCTTTATCCGGGGAAAAACCCTGTACAACTGTATCCGCATGGGGTGTCCGGTGATGGGGACTGCCCTGTTTAGGCGGGAACTTCTGACGGAGGGGGTTCTTGACTTTATCCTGCAGTTCCGGACAGTGAATGACAGGGCCTGTTTCCAGCGGATATTCCATGAGAACAGGGACTTGAAGGTCTGTTATGTGAACCGCCAGTTGATCCTGTACCGGATATCCGGGGGATCTGTCTCCAACTGGAACAGCCCCGGCAGGCTGCTGCACAACCGGGAGATTGCGCAGTTGTGCAGGATAGAGCGGCAGGGGGAGAAATCGCCTCTGCGCAGGCTGATCCTTGGCTGGCAGGAGAAGTCCGTGGCCTTTCGGTCTGCGCGGAGCCGTTTTGGCAGGCTGCTGCGGTTCTGTTCCCCGTATTTTGCTGTAATGTTTGCACTTACCATGGTACATTTCAAAGAGATCCGGCAGATGGAACGTGCCCTGGTGGATTTCTACTGGGAGGACTGTGCCAGGCACTATCAGGAGATGGAGGAACGGTGCCGACAGGTCGGGGAGAAATTGTGGTAGGAGCATGTTGTTCGAGGTGGTGGCAAAAGATGATTTCCCATAATTTTAAATAACAGAATAGACTTTAAGGTCTGGATGTGATATACTTTTTCAAAAGGAGGAAGTGCAGATGACAGAGAACGAGAAGCTGGATCTGATCCTGGCCAGGATACAGGATGTGGAAACGGCAATGCAGGGCATGAAAACCGACATGCAGGGCATGAAAACCGACATGCAGGGCATGAAAACCGATGTGCAGGATATGAAAAAGGATGTCCGGGAGATCAAGCAGCGGGTAAACCGGCTGGAAGTGGCCCAGGCAGACATGAAGCGGGAACTGTTCAGGATTGACCGCAAGATCTCGGATACCTATAATCTGGCGCTGGACGCATGGGGACAAGGAGTAGAAAACAAAGAGTGGCTGGAAGGCGCCACCTTGAAGATGTAAAAGCAAAAAGGAACCGGAGGGTAAACAGGTGGAGGAGAGAAGAAGAAATAAGAGAACGGACATGCCGTCCAAACTGGTGCTTGAGGAGGGCGAGCTGACAAAGGACTTTCTTCTGCAGGAATGCGACAGCATACACAGCGAGCCGAAGATAGCCTGCGGCATCTTGTATGTAGAAAAGGGCGGGCAGGAGATCCTGCTGGGAAGATACACCGCCAAGCACCTGACAAGGTATTCCTACCTGAGCAGAGGCATGGTTCTGCTCAAGAGAGGGCGCAGTGAGAGGGTGGTGAGCCATGAGTACGAAAAGACCTGCCCTAAGTGCGGCAGGGGGCTCCCCAACACAAGGGAATGTCCCCGCTGCGCAGGCAGCGGCGTGGGCTTTTTCAAGGATTTTCTGGAGATGATCAGGCCTCACAGAGGCAGGATGGCGGTGATTCTGTTCACCATGCTGCTGTCCACGCTGGTGGGCCTGCTCAGTCCCAGAGTCCAGCGCTATCTGGTGGACGATCTGCTGGCGGAGGGCAGCGGCAGGACCTACGGGGACGCACTGCCCTGTCTGGGCGTGATGGCCCTGCTGGCCTTTGGGGCCATCGTCATCAATGTGGCCAAGAACTATCTCTGCGCCAGACTGGGCTCCTATATCAGCGAGGATCTGCGCCAGAGGGTGTTCGGCAAGATTCAGGCGCTGAGCCTTTCCTTTATCAATGACAGGAGCCCGGGACAGCTGATGAACAGGGTGACAAGGGATACCAGAAGGATACGGGAATTCTGCAGCGAGGTGTTCTGCAATCTCTTTACCGTGATTCTTTCCTTCTTGTTCGTGCTGGTCTATATGCTGTACATGAACTGGCAGCTGGCCCTGTTGGCCTTTGTGTTCGTGCCGGTGTCCATCGGGCTGTCCGTGGCATGGAGGAAGAAGATCCACAGAAGGTTCCATATGCAGGGGCTGAAGAATGACAAAGTAGTCAGTAGGCTGCAGGACGTGATTTCGGGCATGGCGGTGGTGAAGTCCTACGGGCAGGAGACCAGGGAGGCGGAACAGTTCTTTGAGGCCACGGATCAGTGCGCCAAGGTGGAGAGGAGCAATGAGACCTTTTTCGCAGTGTTCTTCCCTATGCTGACCTTTCTGCTGGGGCTGGGCACCTATCTGGTGACCTTCTTCGGAGGCCGGGCGGCGCTGAGCGGCTCCATGACCCCGGGAGAGCTGCTGCAGTTCGTCACCTATGCGGGAATGCTCTACGGCTATGTAGGCCAGCTGAGCAACCTGCCCAGACACCTGATGAACCTGATCACCAGCATGGAGCGTATCTCGGACATCATGAACCAGGAGCCTTCCATTCAGGACGGCGAGGCTGCCGTTGAGATGGAGATTCAGGGGGAGGTGGAGTTCAGGCATGCCTCCTTCGGGTATAAATCCTATCAGCCGGTTCTGGAGGACGTGAACCTGAAGGTGAGAAAGGGAGAGATGATCGGGCTGGTGGGAGCCTCCGGCACGGGCAAATCCACCATGATCAACCTGCTGATGCATCTCTACGAGGTGGACGACGGCGCCATACTGGTGGACGGCACGGATATCAGGAACATTGCCCTCGAGAGGTTCCACAGCCAGATCGGGGTGGTGCTGCAGGAGAATTTCTTGTTTGCGGGAACGATCTTCAACAATATCAGATATGCCAAGCAGGATGCCTCCTACGAGGAGGTGGTTCGGGCGGCGAAAATGGCCAATGCCCATGATTTCATATGTCAGACCCCTGACGGCTACAATACCTACGTGGGGGAGCACGGCTATAATCTGTCCGGGGGAGAGCGTCAGAGGATCGCCATCGCCAGAGCGATCCTGAGCAACCCGAGGCTGCTGATCCTTGACGAGGCAACGGCCAGTCTGGATACGGAGAGCGAATACCTGATCCAGAAGGCGCTGGGAAGGCTCACGGAGGGCCGGACCACCTTCGCCATCGCCCACCGGCTGTCCACGCTGAAGGATGCGGACCGGCTGGTTGTGATAGACGGGCACCACATTGCGGAGGTGGGGAGCCATGACGAGCTGATGTCCAGAAAGGGGATCTATTACGGGCTGGTGCGGGCCCAGCTGCAGATGCAGGGCGGAGAGGCTGCAGAACAGACGGCATAGGCTGCAGGCTGTAGATAGCAGAAGGAAAAGAAGACGGAAAAGTATAACGGGCAGGAGGCATCAGGGTGTCTCCTGCCCGCTGTCTGCCGGTGGGGGCTCCGGGGAGGACTCCCTCTCCATGAGGTGGGCCTTCCGGTAGGCGCTGGGGGAGACGCCGTATTTTGCCTTGAAACGGGACAGAAAATAGGTGGGGTTTCCGTAGCCCAGAGATTCCGAGATATCCGCCACCTTCAGCTTGGTGTCCTGAAGCAGCAGCCGGGCGGCCTCCTCCAGCCTTCTTTCGGTGAGGTATTCCGAGAAGTTGAAGCCGGTGTTCTTTTTGAACATGCGGCTTAAGTGGCTGTCGGTCATCTGCATCTTGCGGGCGATGGAGCTCAGGTTCGCCCCGGCCAGATCCTCGTCTATGAACTTGTAGATGGCATTCATGACCTGCTTGCTGCGGTCACTGAGATTATGCTGGTTCTCCTGCTGGTAGTCCTGGACACAGGAGATCAGATACTGGCACAGGTTCCCGAAGCCCGGCGCGGCCCGCAGCACGGAATTGCAGGTGGCATGAGCAATGGGGTGGGAGAAGCCGTTTTCCTGAAAAAAGAGCTTCACGGTGGTGAAGGCCTCCTCGGCAAAGCGGTACCGCTCCGAGAAGGAATACCATGTCATGAAATTGTAGCTGTGGGCATACACGGCGGTGATATCCTTGTAATGGTTCAGGTAAGCATAGAAATCGTCATAAGCCCCGGTGCGCAGGAAATTCTGGATCGTGGCAGTGCGGCAGGAAGTATTGTTTCAT